>CANRLM010000010.1 GCA_947631435.1 uncultured Akkermansia sp. | reverse complement strand
GGGATGGATTCGAACCATCGAAAGCAAACGCTAGCAGATTTACAGTCTGCCCCCTTTGACCGCTCGGGAACCTACCCTCTACGTGCCGGAGGACACAGGATCCTCCCGCAGCGCGGAGCGCACTATACACGAAAAAAGGCAACCAGGCAAGTCTTTTTCTTCAGGCCAAACGCATTTGAGAGGAGACAATCAGCAGAGAAAACGCTCTTGTTGACTGATATCACCGTTTATACGCATCAGGAATCATGACAACAAGCGGTCATCCTGATGCTGGCTCTTCACAAAAAACTTCCTGTCCCGCCCCATCCGCCGGGTTCGAAGGGCAAAGCTTAAAACAGAAAACAAAATAACCCGATAAAGGTTTACCTGACTTTTTGATCTTGATTAGCAACCCTTCGGTGACCTTGTTTTGGGGCATTACGGCACCTTGCTTCCTCGGCCGGCTCCTCCATGAGCGCGAAGCAACTTAGCAGCTTCATTAAATCCCTGAGATTCGGCATATTGAACAGCTGTCTGTCCTTTGTCATTTTTCGTACCGGGCTTTGCCCCTGCCTCAAGGAGGATTTTCAGCACCTTCAACTTGTTGGGGGTGTCCCCACAAGCAGCATGCAGATACGGCTGAGAATACATCGCACACGGCGTGTTGGCTGTAAACTTGGCATCTGCACCATACTTGATGAGCAACTGCACGGCTCCGGGCGACCCCAATTTGCAAGCATACCACAAGGCAAACGGTATTTGCGGGTTGGATTTTCCAAACTTCCCTTCGGGCGAAACGCCACTTTTCAGTAACAGCTCCATCATGGGGAGCTGTTTCTTGAATTCTTCGGCTGTCTTCGCTCGACGAAGCATCTCCTGAACCGCATTGCTGAACGCACTCCCCATGAATTGATGCTTAGCTCCATGCCGAAGGAGAAGCTCGGCAAGGTCCACCCGCTCCGGATGAATTTTAAACAATAAATTAATAGGCGCCATAGGGGGATAAGCGACGCTACCTCCCCGCTTTTCCTCCTCTGGGAAGGTGGGGAATTGGTAGGTTGCATTCACGTCCGCCTTCTCCTCGAGTTGCTTGCAAATCTCTTTTTCATCAGCCAGTATACAGGCCACGTGCAACGGAGTCCCCACACTCGCAGTCGGAGCCCCAAGCTCTAACAGCCCGCGAATAAGTCCCTCCGGTACCCGCCCGTAATCCCCGCCGGATAAAAGGTACCGGACGATGGGCTTCAAATAATCGTAATCCGATATCTTCTCCTTCCCCTCCTGCACAGCATTCAGATGACCGCGTACTTCCTCCTCCCTGTTTGCAGAGTTGCTGATCGGCTTCAACGCCATGAAACTAAGCATCTTGTTCAACACTTCATCCGTTTTCTTCTGCACATCCTCTACTTGCCCATGTTGCACCTTTGCATACCGATCCTTTTTCTTCTTTACCGCCCCCTCGACCGGCGTCACAACTCCTGTCGCTATCAAACCAGCGACTAATATCATCATAATTTTCTTCATACTTCGCTATTGAAAAGGATTGTTACAATGCCACCGCACCTGCTTCTATCCTGTCTTATTCACGAAGTCAAGAGCATTTTTGCGCAGGGCATCCACATAATCCACCACAGTTGCCCGGGTCAGTGTATGTGGCTCACCGCCGTTCACTTCAGCCGCTATCCGCGCAAGGGTGGCCTGTGTCCCCACCGATCGGGCGTACGCCCGCAGCAGCGCCCTCACCCGGTCAGGGCTGCGCCGCACCCCGTCCACGCGCTGCATATCGGCCTTGACCACCCCTTCATAATAGTCGATTGCTGTATCCAGCGCGGCAACCGGAGACAGATCCAGGCTCCCCGGCCATCCGCCGCGCGCCATAAGAAACGCCAGCTCCTCCAGTCCCATCTCCCGCTTGCCCTCCACCTCCTGCTTTCTGCCTTGATTGTCCCTGCCGGGGACGCGACTTCCTCTTTCTTTCCCCATTCATTTCACACGCTTTATCTATCTTGCCATCCCGTTTTTATCTATTTTGGACAATTTTTATTGTACATTTTGGATAAAAATTATTCGGCAATTTGGCGAAATCGGCTCATTTTTGCGTTAAAATGCCCCTGGATTGCCCCGAAAGTGAGTCGAAAATGAAAGGCTGCCGTACTTGCAGCTCGCTCAGCAGCACAGGCGCACCGCCTGCATTCGTCTGCTCCAGGAGCATCTCGCCTCTTCCTCCTCCGGTCACCTGTGTTGGTACATTATTGGCGGCGCATTACTCGTTCTCCTCATCGGCTGCGTTGGTCGCCGCCTGCGCCGCAAAAAATAAGAGACGCAAATCTTCTTTTATCTTGCTTTTCCTTCTGTAACAGATATACTGTGCGCAGTTTCACACGTTTTCCTCATGATCATGCACATCGCTGCTACCCCCCCCCGTTTTTCCATTATTAGCTTATTGTAAGCGTTTTATAATCCTTGCCCTGACAGGGGTGCTGATCCTCGCAGGGGCGACGAGAGCGGAAGAAGAGGCGATAACACAGGACGCCGGAGCAAATCCAAATGCTAGGGACGTTGGTGGCCGTACACCTCTCTTCTGGGCAGAGGATCCCCAAGTTGTTTCTGCACTCATTCAGGCAGGTGCTGATGTCAATGCCAAGGACAATGGTGGCTGTACACCCCTCTTCTTGGCAGAGAATCCCGCAATTGTTTCCGCACTCATTCAGGCAGGTGCTGATGTCAATGCCAAGAACGATGATGGCGAGACACCTCTCTTCTGGGCAAGCTTTCGAAACAGACCCGCAGTTGTTCCCGCACTTGTTCAGGCAGGTGCTGATGTCAATGCTAGGGACTATAGTGGCGAGACAGCTCTCTTCAAGGCAGAGGATCCCGCAGTTGTTTCCGCTCTGGTCCGGGCAGGCGCAGATGTCAATGCCAAGAACAATAAAGGCAATACACCTCTCTTCCCACCCTTCTGGAAAATCGAAAACAGACCCGCAATTGTTCCTGTACTCATTCAGGCAGGTGCTGATGTCAATGCCAGAAACGATAATGGCGATACTCCTCTCTTCAGGGCAGAGGATCCCGCAATTGTTTCCGCACTCATTCAGGCAGGTGCTGATGTCAATGCCAAGAACAATAAAGGCGATACTCCTCTCTTCGGGGCAAATGGTCCCGCAGTTGCTTCCGCTCTTATTCAGGCAGGTGCTGATGTCAATGCCAGAAATGATAATGGCGATACTCCTCTCTTCAGGGCAAATGATCCCGCAGTTGCTTCCGCTCTTATTCAGGCAGGTGCTGATGTCAATGCCAAGAACAATGCCGGCAAAACTGTCCTCCAGTACGAAAAACAGAGGAAGAGCCGGGAGCATGATAAAATTGTGAAACTCCTCAAAGAGCACGGCGCGAAGGAGGAAACGGTCGCTCTCCCCAGCAACAAAAAGAGCGATCCCTCCAACATGAAGAAGAATGACCCCAGCGAGAGAGATGCGATGGGTCGCACCCCGCTGATGCTGGCCGTTCGCAAAAATGGGAGTGAAGGAGAGATTCGCTCGCTCCTCCGACAGGGCGCTGACGTAAACGCACGCGACA
Source organism: uncultured Akkermansia sp. (assembly GCA_947631435.1). GTDB lineage: Bacteria > Verrucomicrobiota > Verrucomicrobiia > Verrucomicrobiales > Akkermansiaceae > Akkermansia. The sequence goes on along the minus strand of CANRLM010000010.1, from coordinate 37,806 downwards.
ACGACGGCAACACGGCTCTGCACCACCTGCTCACCATGGTGGGAAATATAGATGCTCGCCTGGATGCCCTCCTGGCTGCTCATCCCGACGTGAATCTCGCGACCCACAAGGGAACAACGCCTCTCATGATTCTGGATGTGTGCCGGGATCCCAAAGAATGCGCCTCTCGTGTCAAAAAGCTCCTCGAGCTCCACGCCAAAATTGACTTGAAAGATTCTGAAGGTAGAACCGCTGCCATGCGTTACGTGGAAAAAGGCGACAACGCGAAAGCCCTGAAACTGCTGCTCGATGCCGGCGCGGATCCCAAACTCAGAAATAAGGATGGCAAGACCCTGCTGCAGCTCGCTCAGCAACTCAAGCGCACCGCATGCGTCCGTCTGCTCCAGGAGCATCTCGCCGCTTCTTCCTCCGGCCACCGCTGGTGGTACATTATCGGCGGCGTACTACTCGTTCTCCTCATCGGCTGCGTTGGTCGCCGCCTGCGCCGCAAAAAATAAGAGACGCAAATCTTCTTTTATCTTGCTTTTCCTTCTGTAACAGATATACTGTGCGCAGTTTCACACGTTTCCTTCATGATCATGCACATCGCCGCTACCTCTCCCCGTTTTTCATTATTAGCTTATTGTAAACATTTTGCAATTCTTGCCCTGACAGGGGTGCTGATACTCGCAAGGGCGACGGGAGCGGAGGAGGAAAAGAGCGACCTCTCCAGCGAGAGAGATGCAATGGGTCGCACCCCGCTGATGCTGGCCGTTCGCAAAAATGGGAGTGAGGGAGAAATCCAATCGCTCCTCCGACAGGGCGCTGACGTAAACGCACGCGACAACGACGGCAACACGGCTCTGCACCACCTGCTCACTGTGGTGGGAAATATAGATGCTCGCCTGGATGCCCTCCTGGCTGCTCATCCCGACGTGAATCTCGCGACCCAATATGGCACAACGCCGCTCATGATTCTGGATGTGTGCCAGGATTCCAAAGAATGCGCCTCTCGTGCCAAAAAACTTCTCGCATGCCACGCCAAAGTCGACTTGAAGGATTCTGAAGGTAGAACCGCTGCCATGCGTTACGTGGAACAGGCCGACAATGCAAAAGCTCTGGAACTGCTGCTCGATGCCGGAGCAGATCCCAAACTCAAAAACAGGAAAGGCAAGACCCTGCTGCAGCTCGCTCAGCAACACAGGCGCACCGCATGCGTCCGTCTGCTTCAGAAGCGACTCACCACTCCCTCTCCTGCAAAGCATCTTCCCTCTTCCTCCTCCGGTCACCTGTGGTGGTACATTATCGGCGGCGTACTGCTCGTTCTCCTCATCGGCTGCGTTGGGCGCCGCCTGCGCCGCAGAAAATAGGAGTTGCAAAATCATACTACCTTTTTCAACGCACGGGAAAAATCATGGTGGGTGTTTCCCTCTCTTCAATGCCGTGCGTATGACAAAAAAACTCGGCAGACATCACCCCGTTCACCGGGACAGGAACAGGTATCAACGCCAAAAAAAATAATGGCAACACCGCATATAATTCCCTCAGGAACAACAATTCAGACCCTGCCGGAAGACGGAGTGCCCCCCACATCGGCAATAGGGAGGGAGCGAAGGAATGAGCCGAGGGCAGGCTCTCTTTCAAGGGATTTTTGTTATTTCCCTTGCCACGTCCGACATATCATGATAAATTGCCATTGATTTCCGGACAAAACGTTACAATGAATTCCGATGCCGCCTCGGTCAGAAAGCATTGCTGTGTTTGCTTGTTGTAAGCGCTATGTAGCATACTTATTCGTCGGCGTGTTGATTTGTTCCGGCGTAGCGCGCGGGCAGGAAAAAGAGTCAGCGTCTGCCTCCCCGCAGCGTGGGGTGATGGCTCTCATACCGGCAGACCGGGAAAAGCACGCGGAAGGAAGCAGTCTCAGCAAGGAAGAGAGACGCACAGCCACCCTGCTCAGGAAGCTCAGGTCCATCGAAGAAGGGGGCGATGTGAATGCCGCAAACAAGTACGGACAAACCGCCCTCATGTACGCCGCGGCTTCCGACGACATCTTAATCGTCTGCTGGCTGGTGGCAAAGGGAGCCGATGTAAAACTCGTGAGTGAGAAGGGGAAATCGGCGCTGGACTACGCCAATGGTGCACGAGTCTTCAAATTGTTGCGTTTTTTGAATGACCACACAGCAATTCCGGATCCACCGGAGGTTCTCCCCTTCCCGGCAGGGAGCGCAGAGTACCTGGCTCTCCATGTTCGCTTCGCCCCGCAGGCAGCTGAAGGCGCACCCACTGTGCCGATAACCGCGGATATGACAGGGGAGGGACTTCAGCTCGCGATCGCGCTGCAACTGCCACCCGATTATCTTACCCCCGCTCAGCAATTCGCCGCCGCCCTATTGCAGGGGGAATTGCCTGCCGCCGCCGCCCTGCTGCAGGAACACCCCCGGCTGTTGTACGAGCGCGGTATACTGCGCCTGCTTAACCAGGTCGGCGCCGATGTAAATGCCAAAGACCCCGCAGGGCAGACCCTGCTGCATCGTTTCGTCAATTCCCCGGAGCACGTGACGGCTCTGCTCCGGGTCGGCGCGGCGGTCAATGCGGCGGATGAACACGGCATGACGCCGCTTCAACTTGCCGAAAACACGACTTCTATACGACTCCTGGCTGAATCCGGCGCCGATGTGAATGCCAAAGACCCCGCAGGGCAGACCCTGCTGCATCGTTTCGTCAATTCCCCGGAGTACGTGGCGACTCTGCTCCGGGCCGGCGCGGCGGTCAATGCGGCGGATGAACACGGCAGAACGCCGCTTCACCTTGCTGAAAACACTGATTCTATACGACTTTTAGCCAAGTCCGGAGCCGAACTGAACGCACCGGATGAGCAGGGTCTCTCCCCGCTTCACCTCGCCGCAGATTCCCCCGAACGCGTCGAAGCCCTCATCCAAGCCGGAGCCGATGTCAATATTGCGACGCCATCCGGCAAAACGCCCCTGCATATCACAACCTCCGCACGCACGGTGCAGCTGCTGCTCCGGGCCGGCGCGGCTATCAATGCGGCAGACAAGCAGGGCAACACGCCACTCATGGCTCGTGCGGCTGCGGATGACCCTGCCGATGTGGCAGCCGCCACCGCCCTGCTGGATGCCGACGCGGACACGACGCTCCTGAATAAACGGGGCGACAGCGCCTTAAAAATTGCCCTCAAAAATCCGAAGCAGCGCCATCTCATCATTGAGCTCTTCAAGCAGCGCCATGTCACCGATATCGTCATCGACCCCCACGTCCGTGATGCTCAGGGACGTACCTCGCTCATGCTTTCGGTCAGGGAAAAGCAACCCCATATCCCTACCATTCAAAAACTCCTGGACAGGGGCGCCGATGTCAACGCGCTGGATCGCCGCGGCTACTCTGCCCTCATGCACCTGCTCGTCACCTGCGATAACCCGGAACTCCTCTCGCTGCTCCTGGATGCCGGCGCAAGAACCGACCTCTGGGGGCGTGACAAAAAATCGCCACTTTTCCTCGCCCGGGAGCTCCACCGCGATGCCTCCCTCAAACTCCTCATCGAATACAACTCCTCCAGGTTCGACCACATCGTCTCTTCCGTCCTGCCCAGTGTCCGTTTCCCGGCAGATTATCTCTCTTTCCGCAATCGCAATGACTACCCCCTCACCTACGACACGTGGCGCGACCCCGTTGCCCTGAGTTCCACGGGCAAGTTCCTCGTCGTCATCGACCTTTCCTCCCAGCGAGGGCTCTTCATTATAGCCGGCCGCCCGGCCATGGACTTCCCGGTCTGCACCGGCAGAGGCCCCAGACATGCCACTCCCACCGGCTTCTTCCGCATCACTGAAAAAGACCGCCACCACCGCTCCAACCTCTACCGCTCCTCCATGCCCTTCTTCATGCGCCTCACCAACGACGGCGTCGGCCTCCACGTCGGCGATGTCCTGCGCACGCCGGACTCCCATGGCTGCGTCCGTATGCAGCACGATGTCTGTCAAACGCTCTTCAATCTCCTCCCCCTCGGCTCTGAAGTCGTCATCCGGGAATAATCCGGCTCCTCCCTCCGCCTCGCCTCAGCGCCATACTACGCCCAGGCGCTCCCTGCGTCCTCAAAACACGATTCTGTATTCCTTTCCCCGATATTTCACTTGCGTTATTATTCGTTTTTCGCGCAAAGGGAAAGTTTTTGCTCGTATTTGACATCTCGTGACATTTTGATCTGCCCTGAGAGGATAAAAACTGTCGTTCAGTTCAGCCCGTAAACTTACCGGAGGGACGAGCGCATCAAATGACGCATTACTTGCGAAAAAATCACGACCTCTGCATTGACATAAACAAATGCTGTGGTAAACTGGCGAGACAGACAGGGAAAGTTATGCTCATTAACTTCACGTTCTCCAATTACAGATCCTTCCGGGGCAAAGCCGAGTTTTCAATGATTGCGGGGAAAGGGATGTTTGATCGTGCGACATTGCAAAAAGCTCCCGGATTCCGCAGCATGCATTTACTTCCGATCAGCGCCATTTTTGGAGGGAATGCCTCCGGGAAAAGCAATTTTGTGAAAGCGCTTTACCACTTTCAGCAGATGGTGTTGAGTGGCAAGATTGAAACCGACGTCTTCAAGTTGGATTCTGAGTCCTCCAACACACCGTCTGTGTTCGTAATTTGCGCACTGGCAGATGAACGCGTGTGGGAATATTCGCTGTCTGTCAAGAGCAAAGAGGTAGAAGAGGAGTCTCTGATTTGTGTTAAGGACAAGAAAGAAGTCCGGGTCTTTCACCGTACCGGTGATTCATTCTCCATGGGGAAGAACATCGATATTTCTCGGGAGAGCAGAAAGAAATTGGAACTGTTGGGGGAATCGCTTGCCCCCGGTTCCATCTTCCTTCATTCCGTGCAGGCATACCGCATCGAGGGCATCGAATCCATCCTGACCCCCATCTATGACTGGTTCCGGAACTCTCTGTGCATTATTTCGGCAGACAGCCGACGCATATCCCTGGGAGTCGATTTGATCAGGCAGCTGCCACTGTACAGCGGTGCGTTGAGCAACGCCGATACCGGGGTGGATGAGTTGAAGCTGACGGAAGTGAATATGGCGCAATTAAACATCAGTCAGGATGTGCTTGAAAAATTCAAACAAAGCAAAGCCGGGGTCATCTTCAATACCGAAGATTCCACGTTAGTGCTGATCAAAGCAGACGATGGAATCCATGCCTATCGTTGCTTATCCGTGCACCATGATGAAAATGGCAAAGACGTTCCCTTTCTGTTTACTGATGAGTCTGATGGAACGCGCCGCTTATTGCACCTGCTGCCCACGTTAATAGATTATGAGGTACGACCGCGAGTTTATGTCGTGGATGAGCTCGACCGCAGCCTCCATACCAATTTGTCACGCTATCTGCTCGAGCAACAACTCAAAATTGCCAGAACTGAAACACATTACCGTCAGCAGCTCATCTTTACCACGCATGACGTCATGCTTATGGATCAAACTCTGCTCCGCAGGGATGAAATGTGGGCTGTCGAACGAAATCACTCTAAGTCCAGCCAATTGATATCTTTTGAGGATTTTATAGAGATTCGCAAGGACAAAGATATCAGACGGAGCTATTTAACCGGGCACATGGGTGGATTACCACATCTCATCCCATCATAGTTCGACTCATGGTAACTTCCGGAATCAGAAGCAGCAGACGGCGTTCGTACAAGAAGGATTCTACACCGTTGACCGGCTGTCCCCGAGCAAAGCATGCCTTCCTGTAGCTCGGCGCGGAAACGGGGCGGCAAGAAAGGGGGCGGCCGTGCTGAGAGACGAGAACAATGCGCGGGATAAAAAAAATGTGAACGTGGAGAGATTATGCTTGACGAATGGGGAGGGAGAGAGTAAAGTGGGTCGCTCCTCCGCGCCGGTGCGGAGTGGAGAAAGGAAAAACAATCAAGCACAAACGATGAAGACCCACGTTAAGAAAGGCGATGATGTGCAAATCATTGCCGGCAAGAACAAGGGCAAGCGTGGTGTTGTCTTGAGCGTTGATGCCAAAAAGCAAACAGTTATCGTCGAAGGAGCGCGGAAGCTGAAGAAAGCAACCAAGCCGACGGAGGACGATCCTGACGGGGGCATCAAGGAGATAGACGGCGCCATCCACATCTCGAATGTGAAGAAAGTGAGTTGACGCCGGAAGGCAGAGACTCCGCGCTTAAGCCAAAACAACTAGCTGACCCGCTGAACCAATGAAAACACCAACACTACTGACATACTACAAGGAGAAGGTCGTACCGGCCCTCCGTGCAAAGCATAAGTATGCCAACGTGCACCAGATCCCGCGACTGGAGAAGATCGTGGTGACCACGTGCATGGGCAAACACCAGGACCGCAAGCAGGCCGTGGAAGACGCCGTGGCAGAACTCTCGAAAATCACCGGCCAGAAGCCGTCGGTCACTTACGCCCGCAAGAGCGTAGCCAATTTCAAACTGCGCGAGGGCGAGGTGCTCGGGGCGCGAGTTACCCTGCGTTCCACGCGCATGTGGGAGTTCCTCGATCGCTTCATCAACATCACCGCGCCGAATATCCGCGACTTCCGCGGAATGCCGACCAAGTCCTTCGACGGACGCGGCAACTACGCCGTCGGAATCCCGGACCAATCCATTTTCCCGGAGATTGAGCTTGACCAGATCAAGCGTAACGTGGGGCTGGATATCATCTTTGTGACCAGCGCACCAACGGATGCCGAGGGGCGCGACCTGCTCAGCGAGCTCGGGTTCCCGTTCCGCAAGCCGAACAAGAAGACAGAAGAAACCGCCTAACCTTTTTTGACTACCATGGCAGTATTAACTGATCCTATTGCAGACTTCCTGACGCGCGTGAAGAACGCCGGACAGGCGCGCAACGAGTCCTTCAGCGCTCCCTTCTCCAAGATCAAGGCAGAGATTGCCCGCATCCTGCAGGAGGAGGGCTACATCTGGTCCTACGAAGTAACCGGCGAGGGCAAGGAGAAAGCGATCACCGTGAAGTGCAAGTACACGAAGGATGGTAAATCCATCGTCACAAACGTGAAACGCTGCTCTCGTCCCGGACGCCGTCAATACGTCACATCCGAGAAGATTCCCGTCGTGCTGAACGGGCTCGGCATTGCAATCGTGTCCACCTCCCGGGGGCTCATGACCGGCGCGCAAGCGCGCAAGCAGAGCATCGGAGGTGAACTTATCGCCCTCGTTTGGTAACCCCTGACCCGCTTTTACATCATGTCACGAGTAGGAAAGAAAGTTATCTCCATCCCGTCCGGTGTCACGGTGTCCACCAAGGATCAGCTCGTCACCGTGAAAGGCGGCAAGGGCGAGCTGAGTTGGACCCTGCCGGAAGGCATCTCCATCTCCGTGGAGGGCTCGGAGCTAAGCGTGAAGCGTGCGGATGATTCCCGCCGCCTGCGTGCCCTGCACGGTACAAACCGCTCTCTGCTTTCCAATATGGTGGAAGGCGTCTCCAAGGGCTTCGTGAAGGAGCTGGAGATCGTGGGCGTCGGTTTCAAAGCCGCGGTGAAGGGCAAACAGCTGGATCTGGCCCTGGGCAAGTCCCACCCCATCCTGCACCCCATCCCGGCAGGCATCACTGTCACGGTCACCGAGAACACCAAAATCAAGGTGGAAGGTATCGATAAGCAGGTCGTCGGTCAATTCGCCGCCGAAGTCCGTGGCTACTACCCGCCGGAGCCGTACAAGGGCAAGGGCGTGCACTACGTGGGCGAGCATATCCGCCGCAAGGAGGGCAAGAGCGTCGGCAAGTAATCTCATTCAACTTATCATTTCCATTATGAGTACGATTAATCGTAAAGTCGTTCGTCGCCGCGTTCGCGCTCGCATCCGCAAGAAGATATCCGGTACCGCAGAGCGCCCGCGTCTGGCTGTGTTCTTCTCCAATCAGCACGTGTACGCCCAGGTCATTGATGACACGAAGGGACGCACCCTCTGCGCCGCGTGTTCCAAAGCTCTGGGTCTCTCCCGCGCCAATGTGGACACCGCTGCCAAGGTGGGCGAGGAGATCGCCAAAAAGAGCCAGTCCGTCGGTGTCAAAGAAGTTGTTTTCGATCGTGGTGGCTTCCTCTACCACGGGAAGGTCAAATCTCTGGCAGACGCCGCTCGTCAGGCCGGGCTGCAATTCTAACTCTCACTTGCATTTTTTATGAGTACTGAAGAACAGAAAGAGACAAAGTCTCCGACAGAGGCTGCCGCCGCACCCGCTCAGGCGGTTGCTGCTGCGCCTGAGAGCCGCGCCCCGCGCCGCGAGGGTGGGAATGCCCCGCGTTCCGGGCAGCGCTCCCAGCGTCGTGAAGCTGCTTCCCACCGCCGCGGGGGCGACCCCGCCGCCGATGAAGGCCCTCAGCTGGTGGAAAAAGTGGTGCATGTGAACCGCTGCGCCAAGGTGGTCAAGGGCGGTCGTCGCTTCTCCTTCTCCGCCCTCGTCGTGGTGGGAGATCGCAACGGCAAGGTCGGCCACGGCTTCGGCAAGGCAAACGAGGTATCGGACGCCATCCGCAAGGGGACCGATGCCGCCAAACGCGCCATGAAGAAGGTGACCGTGGTGAACGAGACGCTGCCGCACGAGATCTACAGCGAATTCGGCGGTGCGAAGATTGTTCTCAAGCCTGCCGCTCCCGGTACCGGTCTGGTGGCCGGTGAGAAGGTGCGCGCCGTGCTGGAAGCTGCCGGCGTGAGCAACGTCATCGCCAAATCGCTCGGTTCCTCCAATGCCGCCAACGTGGTGAAGGCCACCATGCAGGCCATGCTTTCCATGCGCACGGCAGATCATGTACTCGCCGCCCGCGGCAAGAAGAAAAAGGAGAAAGCCTCGGTTTAGTCTCCCGTTTTTGTGAACCCTCACGTTGATTCATCACAACTATGTTGACTCTGAACAATCTCAAGCCCAATCCCGGTGCCAAACACCGCAAAAAGCGCCTCGGCAACGGCGAGAGCTCCGGTCTCGGCAAAACCTGCGGCAAGGGCAACAAGGGACAGAAGGCCCGCTCCGGCGGCTCGCTACGCCCGGGATTCGAAGGCGGCCAGATGCCCCTGCACCGCCGCCTGCCCAAGAAGGGCTTCAGCAATGCCCGTTTCCGCAGTGTCGTCGCCATCATCAATCTCAACCAGCTGGAGGCTTTCTTTGAAGCCGGGGCTGCGGTGACGGAGACGGAGCTGCGCGCGGCAGGCTTGGTGAAAGGCGCCTGCGACGCGGTGAAACTCCTGGCCCGCGGCGAGCTGAGCAAGGCTCTCTCGATCTCCGTTGATTTTGCGAGCGAAGCCGCTAAGAAAAAGGTAGCCGCCGCAGGCGGAAGCCTCACCGTGCTTTCCGAGAGCGCAAGCTGAACGCACGCTTTGATTTCCCCGCGCGGTGGCAGAGACCCGGGCGCAAGCGGCGCCCCTCTCCTGCCCCGCGTGGTGTGCTTCATTCAACAATTTCCCTGAACCGAACACCATGTTAGCTGCCTTTGCCAACACTATGCGCGTTCCTGAGCTGAGGAGCCGCATCCTCTTCACCCTGGCCATGATTGTGGTCGTGCGCCTCGGGGTGCATCTCCCCTTGCCGGGGGTGGATGTGCACGCGCTCACCACCTACCTCCAGGAGCAGGCGGCGGAGGGCGGCGGCGTGTTCGGGGCCCTGGGCGCCATCCTCACCATCTTTTCCGGTGGCGGCTTGCAGCAGTGCGGCATCTTTGCTCTCGGCATCATGCCCTACATCTCCGCCTCTATCATGACTCAGCTCATGGGCGCCGTTCTTCCCTCGTGGAAGAAGATGCTGCAGGAGGAGGGCGGCCGCCAGAAGATGACGCGCTACACGCGTATCCTCGCCATCATCATCGCCATCGTGCAGGGCTACCTGCTCACCCGAACCCTGGAGAATCCCTCCTCCATCGGGCTGGATGTGAGCAACCTCGTGATGCACCCGGGGTGGATCTTCACCATCACCACCATCTTCATCATCGTCACCGGCACCATGTTCCTCATGTGGATCGGCGACCAGATCACCGAGCGCGGCGTCGGCAACGGCATCTCGCTCATCATCTCGGTGAACATCATCTCCGCCCTGCCCGGCGCTTTTTCCCTGGCCTGGAAAACCTGCGTGATGCGCGGCGGTACGGAGATCAATCCCCTGGGCTCCCTCGCCCTCGTGGCTCTCATCCTCTTCATGGTGCTCGTGGTTGCTCTGGTCGTCACCGTGAGCCAGGCGCAGCGGCGCATCCCGGTGCAGGCCGCGAAGCGCGTCATCGGTCGCGGGAAGATGACGCAGGGCGGCACCACCTACCTGCCCCTCAAGCTCAACTACTCCGGGGTCATGCCCGTCATTTTCGCCACGGCCATCCTCGCTCTGCCGGGCATGATCGCGCAGCAGATTTTCCCCGGCGATACCTTCGTGGGCGCCATTGTTTCCGCCATCCTTTCCCCGAGTGACATCTGGTACTACCTGATCTCCTCGTTCATGATCTTCTTCTTCTCCTTCTTCTGGGTGGCCACCATGTTCCAGCCCCAGCAGATTGCGGAGGATCTCAAACGCTCCGGCAACTACATCCCCGGCGTGCGCCCGGGCCCGCCGACTGCCTCCTTCCTGGATCTTACCATGACCCGGCTCACCTTTGCCGGCTCTCTTTTCCTCACGCTGATCTACTTCCTGCCCAGCCTGCTCTCCGTGTTTGGCTCCCTGCCGCACGTGGTGACGCAGTTCTTCGGCGGCACTTCCCTGCTCATTTTAGTCGGCGTGCTGCTGGACATGATGCGCCAGGTGGAAGCCACCCTGTTGCAGAAGAATTACGACGGCTTCATGAAGAAGGGACGCCTGCGCGGGCGCTATTCGCACCTGCAGGGCACCGGCACCCCGGCAGAAAGCAGAGGCATCGTCATCCTCTGGGTCCTCATCGCCCTCGCCGTGCTTGCCTGCCTCATCATCATCATGCCATAAGAGGGAAGGACGAAGCACCGGCCCGACACACGCTTGCGCACATTGCCGCGAAGCGATAGCGGGAAGCCGATCCTTTGAAGCATAGCGGAGGGGGGCCCAAGAAGCTTTTGTGAGCAGCGGAGCCGAAACGCGACGAGCAGGAAGCGAACCCGGAAAGAAGGACGAGGCCAATTTGAAGGACGCAGGATCAAGCAGGCGAGCCGAAGGCCCGGAAATTGTGAAATATGCCTTGCAAAATTAAATGCAACAAGGCGCAGACACAAAAAGGCGCCGATTGGCTCGTTGCAGGGTATTTTGCACTTCCTGCACCACCGGCAATCCTCGCCTTCTCTTCAGTGGACTCAGCTCCCGGCGCATGGCTGAATCCCTCCGTCACTCTTTCACACCCCTCTCCCCGCTCTTCCTTTATTTTCCCTTCTTCGTGAGTTTTTGGTACAGGGCGAACAGGTGAGTCATGCGGTCAGAATCATCGGTGAACTTCCTCCCATAGGCGGCATCAACGGCGGCGTCAAGTTTACTGTGCGCTTTCCTCAGCTCGGGCGGCATCATTAACGGGTCGTACAGTTCTGCCAACGAGCTCCCGGAATATAAAGCGCGGGCATCCAGTACAGCCTGCGCGCACGCCTCTATCTTCTCTCGCTGTTTGTCGCTAGGACTCGCCCACGGAAAATTATTGTAAACGACTTTATTTGAATAGCGATAGTCGCTCTTGAGTCTCCCTGCTACCGTTCGCATCCAAGCCATGTGCATGGCGGACGTCAGAACTCCGAAATGGTAGAGGGTGGCATTGGGAATCATGAGCATCAGGTTGCTTGCAATCGTCGTTTCTTCCACAAAGTCCATGGGAACATAGAGCCGTGTTTCCGAAGAAACAGAAGGGACGGCGAGATAGGTTGATTCAGGCTGTCTGACCTCTTGAAACCTCCAGGAAGCTTCTGCGCTTTTCCTTGTTGCTGCCTTTGGACTCTTGAGCCGGAACTCTCGAACTGCTGCAATTCTTTCTTTGACAGGGGCTAGTCTATGAGCTAAAGACAATTTGTCCGGAGTTATCCAAAGGCAATATCGGGCTATGTTATGCAAAAATTCTTTTGAACCTAGAATTTTTCTGAACAGTGGAGCCGCATCGGGAGTAGCTTCTATGAATTGGCGATATTCTTCTCCCGTGAAGAGAAAATTTCCGTCATCCGTAGGCTGGCTTCCTTTTATTATGGCAGGAACGTTACAAAGTGGAGTTGGTCGGGATTCAATAAATATGTCATTGGCTTCTATTAAGTAGCCATTGAGGCGAGAAACACGATGTTCTTCTCCGTGTTCATCGAACAGGCGGCAGGGTGTTTTCTGCCCGCTGAACCCGACAATGACGCAGTGAACCGCCGCCGTGTCCTTCGTCTCGTTTGCCCACTTGAACGTTCGGTAGGCAAAGTTGATTTTTAAGCCGCGCTCTTGGAGAACATGCCGCCAGAGAAGAGCAACAGATTGTCCCTGTGTGACGGAGTTTGTTGCAACGAATGATGTACGAGTAGCCGGGTCTCGCTGCATGATTTCCGCCGCCTTGACAAACCACGCCGAAACATAATCCAAGTCTCCCGCGCCGTGAATGCCTTTGCAGGTTTGGAGCAAGCCCTCCTTTTGCTCCTTGCTCATGTACCGCGCTCCAACAAAGGGCGGATTGCTGATGATATAGTCCACGTGCCTGGCGGGTGTGTTCTCCGTCCAGTCCAGGAAAAGAGCATCATTCTCACGGATGTTGTCGTACCCTCTCAGGGGCAGGAAGTCGGGAAGCTCTTGCGTGGAGAACTCCTGCGTTTCCTGCCACATTTGCGCGTCCGCTATCCAGAGAGCCGCCTTGGCAACCGACACGGCGAAGTCGTTAATCTCAATCCCGTAGAATTGCTGCATGGTAACCTTCACGCGGGAAAGCTCACCGCCGAAACTGCCTTGCCCGTTGGAAAGGTAGCGCAGGGCGTCATTTTCCAGCCGTCGAAGGGAAATGAATGTTTCCGTGAGGAAGTTGCCGGAGCCGCAAGCCGGGTCAAGGAAGATCAGGGAAGCGAGTTTATCGCGGTATTCTTCCAACTTCCTGGCGCGCGTCCTCTCGCTGCCGCGCTTGGCTTCTGCAATGGAGCGCAGTTCCTCCTTAAGGGCGTCCAGAAAAAGCGGGTCAATCACCTTGTGGATATTCTCCACGCTGGTATAGTGCATTCCGCCGATTCTCCGCGTGTCCGGGTTGAGCGTGCTTTCAAACAGCCCTCCGAAGATAGTCGGAGAGATTTCGCGCCAGTCAAAATGCGCCGCATCCTTAATCAGCTCGCACAGGTTCTCATCCAGCATGGGAATGTCCGGAATCTCCTGCCCGCCGTCATCGAAAAGCCCGCCGTCCACATACGGGAAAGCCAGAAGTTCCTTGTCGTAGCGGTCACGCTTTTCGGGGTCCATATTGAGAGCGCGGAAAAGCTGCAAGATACGAGCGCGCATGTAACGCGGATTGTCCGCGGCGTCTTCCAGATACCCCCAAAATTGATTCTTTCGGAAGAGTCCGGCATCCTCCGCATAAAGGCAGAATACGAGCCGCACGCAAAACTTATTCATGCTTTGCAGCGTGGCGGCGTCCTTCCCGCTCTCCGCATTTTCAAGAAGCGCGTTGTAAATCCGCGAAATGAGAATGCCCGCCTGCATAGACATTTCCTTCTCCTTTTCCACGCGGGAATTGCGGGCATCAACGAGAAACTGCAAGAGGTGCCACTGTTCGGGGAGTTCAGCAAGGGAGATATGGCTCACCGGTACGGCGGGCTTCGCCGCGTTCATATCGTGAATACGAATCTCGCGGAAGTTGCACGTCACAATCCAGCGCGCATGTTTATCTACGGGCAGATTGTCCGAGTAACGTTTGGCTTGCTCGTAGGGCGTCAGCATGTCGCCGCCGGACTGCATTTGCGGCGCGTCCATGTCAATGCTGCTGCTCTTCTGCTCAATGAGCACCCGGGTATCCGGCAGGTAAGCATCAATGAAGCGGGTAGAGTTTCCAACTTTCACGCGCATTTCAAAGCTGATCGTTCGACTGTCGCTGCGCACGCCAAGAACCTCTTGCAGGAGTTCAATCCAGAAGCTCTGCGTCTCCTGCTTCTCATCGCTCGGCGCCACCGTCCACTTGTCTGCAAACGCCTTTGCGGCGGCTTTCCTCTTTGCCGTCTCCGTCGCCGGGCTGGTCGTCGTTTCCATACGCTAAAGAGAGTGTAACACAGACGAGGAGGTATAAAAAGAAAAATCACGGCGCGGCAGGCGAACAGAAAAAACCGCCCGGCATACGGCTCATTCCTTCCGTCACTCTTTTACCCCCCTCTCCCCGCTCTTCCTTTATTTTCCCTCTCCGTGAGTTTTTGGTACAGGGTGAACAGGTGAGTCACGCGGTCAGAATCATCGGCAAACTTCCTCCCGTATGCGGCATCAACGGCTGAATCCAAATCTCGGTGAGCCTTGCGCAAATCATCGGGCATCGTGTTCGGGTCGTACAAATCCGCAAGCGTGCTTTCGGGGTACTTCGCGCGCGCATCCAAAACTGCCTGCGCGCAAGCCTCTATCCTCTCGCGTTGCTTGTCGGTAGGTGTTGCCCACGGGAAATTATTGTAAACGACTTTATTTGAGTATAGATAGCGCATTTCAAGACGCCCCGCGACTGTCCGCATCCAAGCCATGTGCATAGCGGAAGTAAGTACGCCAAAGTGGTAAAGGGTTGCATTGGGGACAAGTTTCAAGCGGTTACTGCATATTGTTTTTTCGTCCAGATACGCCATAGGAATGTATTGCCGGGTCTCTGATGAGACTTCAGGAATGGCTAAATAGGTTCCCTTCGGCATATTTTCTACATGGAAGCGGCGTGGTGTATCGGCTATTTTCCTTGTCGGCGCGCTCTTGCTAGCGGCGCGGTAAGCTCGTACTTTTTCCACGCGTTCCATACAGTGGGGGAGCGTACGCAAAATGTTCGGGGCTACGTCCCCAAGCCATAGACAAAAGCGTTTCTTCCCGTTGATGAGTTCTTCTGCACCCATCCACGGGTGAAAATAGGGTGCTGCACCCGGTTCTTGCGCCAAGAAGGCTTCTTTTTCTTCCGGGGTAAAGAGGTAGTAACCTCCATCAATAGGCTTGTTGCCAATCCCTACTTCCGGGACGTCACAAAGCGGGCGCGTACGGTTAGCGATAAAAACGTCTGCCCCGTCCATCAGGTAGCCATTGAGCCGGGAAACACGATGTTCTTCTCCCTGTTCATCGAACAGGCGGCAGGGTGTTTTCTGCCCGCTGAATCCGACAATGACGCAATGAACCGCCGCCGTGTCCTTCGTCTCGTTTGCCCATTTGAACGTTCGGTAGGCAAAGTTGATTTTCATGCCGCGCCCCTGAAGAACATGCCGCCAGAGAAGAGCAACAGATTGCCCTTGCGTTATGGAGTTTGTTGCCACAAAGGTTGTACGGGTAGCCGGGTCTTGCTGCATGATTTCCGCTGCCTTGACAAACCACGCCGAAACATAATCCAGGTCTCCCGCGCCGTGAATGCCTTTGCAGGTTTGGAGCAAGCCCTCCTTTTGCTCCTTGCTCATGTACCGCGCTCCCACAAAGGGCGGATTGCTGATGATATAGTCCACGTGCCTGGCGGGTGTGTTCTCCGTCCAGTCCAGGAAAAGAGCATCATTCTCACGGATGTTGTCGTACCCTCTCAGGGGCAGGAAGTCGGGAAGCTCTTGCGTGGAGAACTCCTGCGTTTCCTGCCACATTTGCGCGTCCGCTATCCAGAGAGCCGCCTTGGCAACCGACACGGCGAAGTCGTTAATCTCAATCCCGTAGAATTGCTGCATGGTAACCTTCACACGGGAAAGCTCACCGCCGAAACTGCCTTGCCCGTTGGAAAGGTAACGCAGGGCGTCATTTTCCAGACGTCGGAGAGAAATGAATGTTTCGGTGAGGAAGTTGCCGGAGCCGCATGCCGGGTCAAGGAAGATCAGGGAAGCGAGTTTATCGCGGTATTCTTCCAGCTTCTTGGCGCGCGCCTTCTCGCTGCCGCGCTTGGTTTCTGCAATGGAGCGCAGTTCTTCTTTAAGGACGTCCAGAAAAAGAGGGTCAATCACCTTGTGGATATTCTCCACGCTGGTATAGTGCATGCCGCCGATTCTCCGGGTCGCCGGGTTGAGCGTGCTTTCGAACAACCCGCCGAAGATAGTCGGGGATATTTCGCGCCAGTCAAAATGCGCCGCGTCCTTAATCAGCTCGCACAGATTCTCATCCAGCATGGGAATGTCCGGAATCTCCTGCCCGCCGTCATCGAAAAGCCCGCCGTCCACATACGGGAAAGCCAGAAGTTCCTTGTCGTAGCGGTCGCGCTTTTCGGGGTCCATATTGAGCGCGCGGAAAAGCTGCAAGATACGAGCGCGCATGTCACGCGGATTGTCCGCGGCGTCTGCCAGATACTCCCAAAACTGATTCTTGCGGAAGAGTCCGGCATCCTCCGCATAAAGGCAGAACACAAGCCGCACGCAAAACTTATTCATGCTTTGCAGCGTGGCGGCGTCTTTCCCGCTCTCCGCATTTTCAAGAAGCGCGTTGTAAATCCGCGAAATGAGAACGCCCGCCTGCATGGACATTTCCTTCTCCTTTTCCACGCGGGAATTGCGGGCATCCACGAGAAACTGCAAACGGTGCCACTGCTCGGGAAGTTCGGAAAGTGCGATACTGCTCACAGGTACGGCGGGCTTCGCAGAGTTCATATCATGAATACGAATCTCGCGGAAGTTGCACGTCACAATCCAGCGCGCATGTTTATCTACGGGCAGATTGTCCGAGTAACGTTTGGCTTGCTCGTAGGGCGTCAGCATGTCGCCGCCGGACTGCATTTGCGGCGCGTCCATGTCAATGCTGCTGCTCTTCTGCTCAATAAGCACCCGGGTATCCGGCAGGTAAGCATCAATGAAGCGGGTAGAGTTTCCAACTTTCACGCGCATTTCAAAGCTGATCGTTCGGCTGTCACTGCGCACGCCAAGCACCTCTTGCAGGAGTTCAATCCAGAAGCTCTGCGTCTCCTGCTTCTCATCACCCGGCGCCACCGTCCACTTGTCAGCAAACGCCTTTGCGGCGGCTTTCCTCTTTGCCGTCTCCGTCGCCGGGCTGGTCGTCATTTCCATACGTTAAAGAGAGTGTAACACAGACGAAGAGGTATAAAAAGAAAAATCACGGCGCGGCAGGCGAACAGAAAAAACCGCCCGACATACGGCTCATTCCTTCCGTCACCAAAGCCCTTCTGCCCGCCCCGGCGCCGTACTCCGAAAATCCGGCTCCGCCACCGCTCTGCGGAAGCGTGCGCAGGCGCGCTGACTCAGCACTTCGTCCTTCCCTTTCGCTCCGTACTTCCTAGAAGTTGATTCTATAGCCGATGGAGGCATCAGCGCTGGTCCAGCCCCGGCGGTACTCGAGGGATGCATCCAGGAAGACGCTGCCGGCAGTGGCGCCCAGAGGAACCGTGAGGCCGACGCCGACTTCGACGCCGAGGGCCCCCACCTCTGCCCCTTCCACTTCAGCCGTAGCGTTTGCATCGACAATGCCGTTCGTGGCAGTGCCGCTCCTGTCGCCCACATCCGCCTTGACCAGCAGCCTCGCTTCGAAAATGGACGTGCGGTTCAGCGCCCTCTCGCCCACCACGCTCTGCATGCGCGCCCCGGCGCCGAAGGTGATGCTATCCTGCTGCATGTCATCGACGCTCAACCCGGCATCGCTGCCCGTTTCGTCGTACCCATTGATGCTGGCGTGACGTACCTCCACGTTGAAGACAGGTTGCAGGGCAAAAGTACCCTCCTTGTTCATGAGACGCGTGTAGCCCACCTCATACAACGCACCGAAGGCGGAACCATCCGTGTTTCCTTTCGTGCGGTAGCTGCCGACTCCGTAATTCACCGTGCGTTCCATGTCGATATCCGCCATGCCCCCGCTCAGCACGAGAGTGTGAATCCACGACCCGCTCATGGCTTTCAGGAAGACACTCAGGTATGTCGTATCCATGTGCCCCGTCGCAGAATCCACGGCATCGGGCTTCAGGTCCCCGTACATCGCGGTGAGCGCCAGACCCAGAGTCGTCCTCTGCGCCACCTCGACATCCACCCCCACCGTGCCGCCCCAGCTGTTGAGCGTGTAGCCGGGCAGGTACCCGTCAGCATCCAGCTTGTGGTAGCTTCCCTCGCCATTGATCCATGCGTTCAGCTTCCGGTGTTGCCCCGCCGCGTCGCGGTTTACCTCGCCGCCCATGGTCGTGGTCCGGTTGCGGATGGTCCTGAGCTGCCGGTGCATGTCCTCCAGGAAGGCCGGAGCCATCGTCGCAATGGATGCTCCCGACACGGCGGTGAGCGTCTTCTCCAGTCCGGCGGCATCTCCTCCGTCCATCATGCCGATAACCGCCATGCCCAGTTTCGCGTAGTCAGAGTCCGGGTTGCTCAGCACTTCCGCCAGAGATCCCTCCTGCGTCTTGTTCTTCAGAGAATCCCACATCATCGCCGCTCCCGCCAGCCCGTTCTTCCCGGCATCCGGCATCGTCCGCTCAAATTTATTATCCTGAGCCTTCCGCGTCGTCACGATGATGTTGCCCTTCTCATCCACCTGCACGTTCAGCAGATCGTCCAGCACAAAAGCGCTCCCGCTCAGCGTCAGTCGCTCCTCCAGGTAGTCTCCCGCCTGCTGTGTCGTGAAGCCGAGGAAGAATGTCTCCTTCACCCGCTCCCCATCACTGTGCACCTCCAGCTCGCCCTTCTCTCCCACGGTGAGTTCTCCTCCCACGGGCGCCTGCTCATTCGTCTTCGTGGTGTCCAGCCCCATGTACATCCTGCCCTCCACCGTTACCCTGTTGAATTGCACAGCTTCACCCTCCGGCGTCCCGGTGAGATTCAGCGTGAGCCCGGCTCCTTCCCGCACGGTAACATCCCAGGCCTCGCTCCTGCTCCCGGCCGTCGTCTTCACATTGTCGAGGGCAAACTCCGCGCCGGCCTGCACGACCAGCCCGCCGGCCTGCCCACCATCAGCGGAGCTCGCCAGCGTGCCCGAGAAGCTCCCGCCTCCCACGCTCAGTTCGCCGCCCTTCCCGCTCTTCAGCAAGCCATTGCCGACCAACTCCGTCACGTCGTTCACCCCGCTGCCCACGTCCAGCGTCGTCTTCTCCCCTCCCATGCGCACTCCCACGCCGGAGAGCCGCGTCTCATTCCCATCGCCGGCAAACTCCAGACTCGCTTCCTGAGCCAGGGTGAGGGTTCCGGAGCCATCGCCGGTTATGCTCGTGGAAGCGAGCACGCTCTCTCCGCCGAGTTCCAGCCCCGCCCCCTTGTTGAGCGTGATCGCATCGCCATCGCCCGAGCTGCCTTCCTTTTCCAGGATCGCCCCGCGGATGGTGGTCTTCCCGCCCTCCAGCTCGAGTCCGCGCTTCTCGCCCTCTGCCCCGTCGCGTCCCGTCTCGTAAGCGAACTCCAGGTTCTCCATGCTGTTTTCCTTCCCGCTCAGCGCCAGCGCTCCCCGCCGGATGCTCGTTGTGCCGTCTGCCAGCCGGTAATTGCCTCCCACGCTCAGCGTCCCCTTGCCCGTCTTCGTGATATCCACTCCCTTCCCGCCGGTGATACTGCCTCGGAATGAGGTATCCTGTCCGTGCACGGTGGTGCCGTCAGGCTCCGGCAATTCCTCGCCCTCGTGGCCCTCCATGTTCACCGTCTCGTAGTACGTGTTGTCCAGGGCGACGTTCAGCCTGTTCCTGCCGGTCGGGTCTTCTTCCGCCGTGTTGTTGATCTCCAGTTCCGTGCCGGCCGTGCCCAGCAGGTTGTTCACCCGGGCGCTCGCCGCCCCGCTCGCGCTCGCGTTCCAGTTCAGCGTCAGCTTCTGCCCGGACACCAGAACCGTCGCTCGCCTGCCCAGCAGGTCCCTGACATCCGTACTCGTCGCCTTGTCTCCGCCCTCCTTCCCGTTCACGAGGTACACGTCCCGCGTGGTGCCCACCATCTCTATGCCGTCCGCCGTGTATCTGACCGAGCTGAGAATGCCACCGAGCACCTGCGCCACCGTGTCCTCCATCCCCGCCAGCGCCTCAAGCGTCAGCTCCTCCCCGCTCCAGGTGCCGTTCTCCAGCGCTCTGAACACCACTGTCCTCTCCCCGCCTCCGAACAAATCGAAGACATCCTCGCTGAATGCCAGTTGCACATGACTCCCATCCCCGCGCTCCACGGTGAAATCATCTCCCCCTTCAATGAGCGCAAGCCCTCCCTCACCGCTGTTTTCTGCGCTGAAGTGCAGCTCCAGCTCGTGCTCCACGCCCACCTTGTAGGCGCCGGTCACCCCGGTGAGCAGACCATGCTCATTCACGGTAATTCCGGCAAACTCCTCCGCCTGCATGCCCTGCACATCCACGACGCCACCGCGGGCTGCGGCGCGCGCTCTCAGTCCATAAGCGGCAGTGCCGTCGCTCTCCTCCGCCTCTGCCGTGTCCACGTACAGACTCGCCGACCCCTTCCGGAAATCGCTCCCAATGGTCACGTTGGCGAGAACCAGCCTCCCGGAGCCCGCTATCTCTTCCTCGATGCCCGTCATATCGACCGCCCGGCTCCCACTCCCCAGCACGATGGCTCCGTTCGTCGGATCCCCCGTGTTCAGCACTGTCGCAGCCCCCACCTCTCCGGCTATCACCAGGTCCCCGCTGCCGCCGTTGCGCACTGTCAGTCGGTCACTGCTCCCGGTCCCCAACTCTCCGGTCAGCGTCACCCTCTCCGCAGAAGCCACCATCAGCATGCCTCCCCCGGTCACATCCGCCTGCACCTCGCCGCTCGCTCCCCCCACTCCTTTCCCGCTGAGTGTCCACACGCCGTCGGCCCCCTCGCCCGTCTCCAGCGTCCCCGTGAAGGCCGACAAGTCGCCCGTCAGCGTGCCGCTCGCCCCTTCGGCCAGTTTCAGCGTCCCTCCGGCCGCCTCCTCGCCCTGCGTCAGCGCCCCCGTTAGGGTCACATTCCCGCTCAGCGTCGTATCGCCGTTCACCTCCACGGTCCCGGCCTGCACCTGCATCCGCCCCCCGCCGCCGGCCTCAATCGTGCCGCCGTCCAGCTTCAGGGTAGTGCCGTCGCCGCCCAGCCCATGATCATTGTTGATCGTGACGCGACTCCCCTCGGCAAGCCTGATGTTGCCCGCCAGGTTCTCGCCGCTCACGGTGATGTTCCCTTCCTGCAGGTTCAGCGTCCCGCCTCCGGTCACCTTCCCGGCCAGCTCCAGCCTCCCTTCCCCGCCGGCCTTCAGGTTCAGCTGCGCATTCTCCTCAATCCTCGCATCGCCGGACATCCTCGACACCGTCCCCGCCTCCGGCGCCTTCACTTCCAGCGTGAGCGACCCCTCCTCCACATTCATCGTCCCTCTGTGCTCTCCCCCCTGCGGCTTCTCCTGCCACGCCAGGGTGAAGCCCCCCGCCCCGGTCTTCTTCGTCCCGGTATCCAGCGCCATCTTCAGGCCATTGTTCGCAGAGGCATCGGCCGATTCGCCTCCCCATTTCACCTTGTCCTCTCCGGCCCCCTCCCCTACCTCGACATTCAGCACATTGCCGATGCTCTCCTCCGTCACGAGAGCGCTCACGTCCTGCGCTCCCCTTCCGGCGTAGCGCAGGGTGCCCCCGTCAAGCAGCTGCAAATCCGTCCCGTCGGGCAGCGCCTCCTCGTGCCCGATCCCCAGTGTCCCCTCCACGATCACCGTCGGTATCTTCGTGTTCTTCAGGTTCAAGTTCAGCTCGGCGCCCTTTTCCACCACCAGCATGCCCTTGTCCTGCATCGCCAGTCCTCCCCCTTCCCCGCCGCCGTTCGTGAAGCTGTACTCCCCGCCTTCCACAAAGACGTTGTCAGGCGTCACTGTCCCCTGCACCTTCACATCACTCCCGGCAGGATCCGCCTTCTCCGCAGTGAAGTACACATTCTGCCCGGCAGGTTCTTCCGCCTTCCCGCCGCTCTCGGCGTCCCGCCACCCCGCCGACGAGTCGTCGCGCCAGCTGTCCGAGTTGCCGCTCCATTCCACTCCCTGCCTTCCCAGCCATTCCAGATTCCCGTGCTCATTGATGTGCAGGTCGATGTACTTCCAGGAAATCCCCTTCAACTCCACGTCAAAGTAGTTCTCCCAGCCTCTCCCCTCCTGCCAGTTCTCCCCTCCCAGGAATACCGCGCTCGTCCCCTCTTTCCCTCCGGTCAGAGTGTCCATGTATTCCGCGGTGACGTTGATGGTCAGTCGGTTCTCCTCGCCGGCTCCCGGCCCGAAGCTGAAGCCCTCCCCGAGCGACAGCCGCGCCAGGCTCCCCGTGCCGCTGCAGTCCAGCGTCAGTTGCGCCCCGCTCCCCCAGTCCCACGAGTTCGCGCCCACCATGCTTACAGAGCTTCCGACCAGCGTCAGCTCCGCACCAGCCCCTATCTCAAATCCCTTCGCGCTCAGCGTCCCTGCCGCAATACTCATCCGCGCCCCATCTTCCAGCCGCACCCGGCCGGCCGTCGTGCCGCTCATGATGCTGCTCACAGTCAGGCTCTTCTCCGTCGCCACAACCAGCTCGCCCCCGTCCAGTTTCAAAACTCCGCCGCAAACGCCCCCCTCCGTCGCACGGAACGTGGCGTTGTTGCTCACGCAGAGGGTCGACCCCTCCCCGACCGTCAGCCCGCCTTCCACGGTGGTGGCGCCGGCCGCAAACGTCGCTTCGCCTCCTCCAGAGACGCTCAGCGTCCCCATGGTAAACTCGCCGCCTTCCCACGCGAAGCGCCCTTGCTGCACCCTCAAGTCGCCGCCCACGCTCATGCTCCGGCCCGCGCTGCCCATGCGCAGCGCCCCGCTCAGGATATCCAGATTACCTCCCACGCTCAGCGTGTTGCCGCTGATGTACTGCTCGCGCCCGTCCTCGCCGCGCATGACGAAGTTTCCGCCCACAACGAGGCTCCCGGAGTACCTCCGCTCCGCGGAAGCCCCTTCTCCCTGCTCGTTGAATACCCACGCATCATCCGCCACAATCTCCAGGTCCTTCACGCGAACAGTCCCGTTGCCGCCGTCGGGCGACCTCAGGCCCCCTATCACCAGCTTCCCGGCCTGCTTCTCAAAACTGCCGGACCTCACCTCCAGGCAACCGTTCTCCAGGTTCAACTCCCCATCGCCGGTTATGGTCGTCGCAGCCCCGCTGTTGACGAGGCGCAGCGAGCAGCCGTTCCACTCGTCGCCTTCACTCGTTTTCGCGATGATGTTCCCGATGGTGTTCTCCTTCCCGCCGAGCATCAGTTGCCTCCCCTCCACCTCCACCTCGCCGGGCGCATTCAGATTATCCACTTCGGACAACGCTCCCCCCGCCTCATTCGTGCTCTTGATGCGCACCTGCACCCCCTCCGACACCGCCAGATTGGCGCCGTTAAACCCGTAGCCGGCCGCGCCGCTGAGATCCACCTCAAAGGCGCCGCTGCCGCTCATCTGCACGCTCGTCCCCTCCGCGATGCTCAGCAGATTATCCCCCTGCAGCCGCAGAGTCGCCCCATTCCCCAGAGCCAGGGTGATATTGCCCCCGCCCTCGCCGGTAAGCTGCTCGGTAAAACCGACGGTCTTCCCATCGCCCACCACCATCGATCCCTCCAGTGCCACACACACCCCGAAGTTGCTCGACGTCTGCACATTCAACTCCTCCACCCGCAGGCTCCCTTCCTCGCCGGAGCTGAAGGTGTAGGGCCCCTGCCCCGTGATCACCACCTTCTTCGCCTCAACTGCCCCATTCACCGTCACGCTCGTCGAGCCGCTGCTCACCAATCTCGCAGACTTCCCGTTGAGGAACGTTCCCCCGTTATCCCATCCTCCGACCCCATTCTCCCACGTGAGCTGGCGCGGTCCTTCATGCCGGGTGTCCGTCCAGATCAGGCTGTCCTCCCTCGTGAGCGTCAGTTGCCCCTGGGCGTTCAGCTCGGCGTCGTACCCCTCGATGTCGCTCAGCAGCAGTTTCCCCGAGTCAAACATCTCGAAGAGCTGCCCCTCGGCTCCCCCGCCGAAGAGGTGGATCACCCAGCCCCGGTCAACATCCCCCACATCATGACTCGCCAGATACTCCGCCACCCCCGTCACAGTGAGAGTGAGCACGTTCCGGTTGAAGTTGACTTCCCCGAGCGTCAGCGCGGCTATATCCTCGCTCGCGCCTCCCACGTCCAGTTGCAGTCCCGCTCCATCTCCTTCCAGAGTCAACGACCCCATGGCGTTAGCGCCCGTGCTCTCGAGAACCAGCCGGCTCCCACGCCCCAGGCTGAAGGCCGTCCTGCCCGCGTCCACCTTCCCGGCGACGCTCAGCGCCTTCTCCGCCGCAATCGCCGCTTCCCCGCTGCCGGTCAACGTGCCGATGCGGGCGTTCTCCACCACCTGCAGCGCCCCGTGAACCGCCGCCTCGCCCACCGTGCTCTCGCTGAGCCTGATGTCGATGTTCTGCAGCGTGTCGGGATTCCCCGTGCAGGCGAGCGTCAATTTACCGTTCGTCACGTCGATGACGCCCTTCCCCGCGCCGCCCCCCTCCTCCTCCGGCACCAGGAAATTGCCGCTCAGCCGCAATTCACCGTAACCCACCTTCGTGAGCGTATGCCCACCAAAATCGATGCTCCCCTGCATCCTCACGCAGATCCCGGCGGTCCGGGCTGCATTGTTCCCCACTCCCAGACTCGCGTCGTCGTCCAGAATAACTTGGAAGCCGCAATTGGCGGTTTCATGCCCGTTCGCGTCGGTCCATCTGCTGGAATTGTACAGCCCGAGAGCCGCGTAAGAAGCGGTCTCGGTCAGCGCATCCGTCTCCCCCTCGCGCTTTTCCCTGCCGGTGCCCGATACCCGCACCGTCACGCCGGCACGGTTCATCACATCGGCCCCAAACGCCAGGGCAGATCCCGCTTCCACGGTGTACTCCTTCGCAGCCGCGAAGTGATCCCCCTCGCCGTTATCCTTCGTCCCGAACACCAGCGCCGTCGAGTCGCACAAAACCATGTGCGCCAATCCCTCCCCGCTGATGAGCACGAAATTGCTTCCTCCGAGCCCATCCAGCGCCGTCCCCGTCGCCAACTTCAACGTCCCTTCCCCGTGAACCCACAAATTCCTCTGGTTGCCGAAATTCCGGAGTTCTACCACGCCCCCCTCGTCCACCTGAATCCCTCCCGTAAAGTCCTTCAACCCGGAATTCGCCACCACGAGAGTGGCCCCGGCTCCAACGGTCATCTCTTCCTTCTGCCGGAAGGCATAGCCCCCCTCCGCGTACGTCAGCACGGTCCCCTCCCCAGCAATCTTCACCTCCCCATCCACAACAACGCCGGATTCAGCCCCCAGGGTCACCTTCGCTCCCCCCGTCAACTCCAGCCCGCTCTCCAGCGAGAAACTGCCCCCGTTCGCTATCGTCACCTCGCTGCCGGCGGCCACCTCCAGTCTGCTCAGCTCCAGGTTCCCCTTCCCGGCGTACAGCAGTACCGTCTTCTGCGTCCCATCCCCTACCTCCATCTCAAAGCTGCCCGCTTCCGCGGTCACACTCGCCGTCTCCGTAAATTCGACCTCCCCGGCCCCGCTTATGCTGAATATGCCGGAAGCGCCCTTCTCCTCCCCGGGAAGCAGCTCCACCTGCGTCCCGTCGAAGGTCACCTTCGCCTCGCTTCCCCCTTCCTGGAACGTGATCCCATCGACCCTCACCGTCAGATTCTCGCCAAAGCTGACGCGCGTCTCGCTCCCGGTAAGGTGCAATCCTTCCGTCAGCAGCAGCAGGTCCGTCCCCTCCCCATCGCCGTTGAAGCTCCACCCCGCCCCTCCGGAAACATTCATCGACCCGACGCGGTTGTAGCCGTCCACGATGATGGCCCCCTCCCCCTGGCCTCCCAGGAAGAAGACGCTGTCGTAGGCGAAGAATGCCACCGGCTCGTCGCTCCTCCTCCGCTTCCAGGGCTTGTTGTCCGGATTCAGCGCCGCGTTTGACCACGTCCCTCCGGGCACCCCGTCCCACGTGAGAATGTGGGGATCATAAGCGTAGCGCACCACCCCGTTGTTATCAACTTCGAGCTTGAGCCCCGCTGCTACCTCCCCCATCAGCTCCGTCAGCATGGAGAGCGCAGCCTCCGCGTTCCAGGCCGGCGCACCAGTGTCAAAAAGAGCGTACTCCCAGCTTTGCACGGGGCTGAAATTCTCCAGCGTCAGCCTCACCCGCTCCCCCAGCGTCCCCAGCTGTCCCATCGCCGCGTCGGAAAGACGCAACTTCCCGCCCCGCTCGCCGGTGCTCACGAAGATATGCAGGCTTCCTCCCTCCGCCACGGCCAGGGAGGATCCCTCTTCCGTCATCTCCAGCCTCGCCCCCTCCCCGATCGTCCACTCCTGCACGCCGATGGTCGTCAACTCTCCCGCGCCCACCTTCAGGCTCCCCTCGGTCGCGGAGATTCTCCCGTTTGCCACACTCACCTCCCCGCTCATGCTGAGCTCACCGCCCGTCAATTCCGCGCTGTACGCCTTCATCCCGCCGGCCAGAGTCACACTCCCGGCAGAAATAGTCAGCGCGTTGGCTTCCGTCTCTCCGTTGTTCAAATCCAGAAGTCCGTCCACTCTCAGCGAGCTCTCCGTCCCGTGCACCGCCACGGATGCCACGTTCAGCTTGTCGCCCACCTCCACCACCCCGTAGTTACCCACGTCCTCTCCGCCGATGATGACATTCCCGGTGTAATCGGCGTAGGAGTTGTGGGCAGCAACCGCCTTCTCCACCACCAGCCTGCCGCCGTGGGTCACTTCGATATCCTGCTCCGAGTTGTTCGCCAACCCTCCGTGAATCGTCACCAAACTCCCACCCCCATCGACAGAAAGCCCCGTGCACCAAATATCCCCGTTCGTACCGCTGTCAAGCTCCTCCTCATACTGCTTTCCCACCTCCACGCTGCCACCTGCTCCCACGGTCAACTTCCCGGTGAAATTGCCCCCGTCTCCCGCCAACCGCTGGCCTACCTCCAACACGCTCCCTGCTCCCCTGACCCTGACACTGCCGGCGTACGCATTTTTGCCTACCTTCACCGTTCCGGAGGACGTTACTTCCTCCCCCTCTTCATTGATGGCCACGCCGATGTTGAGCTCCGCGATTCCCTGATTATTATAGTTGTTGGTTCCGGCGATACTCCCCCCAACCTTCAGCGTGCCGCCCTCCGTTACATTGACGGCTTTGTCGGCTTCGTTTTTGTTCACCAGACTGCCGTAAATAGTCAGGCTGCTCCCTTCCCCGGAAACTGTGGTGCCCGTTACCCACGCATCATTGTCGCTGTTCCCTCCCTGAGTTGGGTTCTCCGAATTACCCCCTTCCCCAATCGTCAAGCTCCCTCCGCCCGTCACACTCAGGCTCCCGGAGTAACCTCCGGTGCCATTGCTCAGGCGGTTCTTCAAATGGACATCAGTTCCGGCGCCGTCCACAGAGAGCGTCCCAGAGACAGAAGCCAGTCCCTCAACCGTGAGGCTACCACCCTGCGCCGTCACACTGCCGCAATAAATTTGTTCCCCGAACGTCGCTTTGCTCCCGCTCCCGGCAATGACCAGTGAACTGAAGCGCGCCGTGCCTTCCACATTCAGTGTGCCGTCGTTTCCTTCCCCCTCCCCGCCGAGAATGATCATGCCCGTCTGAACATTCCCCTGGTCGCTTCGCGAGAGAATCCCTCCCACCCTGAGCGACCCCCCGTCCGTGATGGTGATTGCCGCCTTCTCCGCGCCATTTTCCTTCACTCCCAGGTGCGAAGTAACCGTCACCGCGCTCCCTTCCCCGGAGATAGTGAGATCTTGCACCGCGTTCTTAGAAGCAATCTCTGTACCGATCTCCGCGTTCAGGTTGAGTTTCCCTCCAGCTTTCACGGTGACGCTGCCCGTGTAGTCACCCCTGCCGCCGCGCATTGCCCCCTCCAGGGTCATCGCGCTCCCTTCCCCGGAGATATGCACCTCTTTGTTTCCGAAATACCAGACTTTCGTAAAAACAACCTGCCCGCCCTTCTCCACCGTGAAATCAGCTTCCGACGTCCCATTCTCCGCGTCCTCCGCCGTAAACTTCAGCGTGCCTCCCTCCGCATGAATTTCCCCGACACTGATGGTAGAATTCGTCAGCGTTTGCGTGCCCTCGCCCCGCTTCACCAGCTTGATATTTGCCGCACCTTCACCGAACACGACCCCGGAAGAGAATTCCTCAGTTGCTCCTTTCGTTTCGAGGACAAGCGTCGCTCTATTCTCGCTCGTGCTGATTCCTATCTCGCCGCCGTCACCCTCCAGCCCGCGCAGAATATACGTTGCCTCCGGCCCCTCCTCGCCGGCTCCTTTCAGATAAATCCTGTAAGACGGTTGGTCGTCGCCCTCGACGGTGACACCCCCTTTGATCACCACATTCTTGAGCATCCCTGCAGCGGCGCTTCCGCCCGCCTCCGCATAATCCAGCGTCAGCGAGCTTCCCCCCCCCAGTACGAGTTCGGCGGCGGCTTTGCCGGTAGTGACCGTCCCCTCCGTGGCTCCTGTTCCGCTCAGTGTGATGGCCGTGCCGGAGAAGGTGGCGCTGCTGCCATCCGCGAGGCTCAGCGAAACCGCATTCACCACACCGCCGGTGAACGCAAACGTACCGCTGCTCACCGTCACTTTCCCCGGCCCGACGGTGCCGGAAATAGTGACCTCATGCCGCCCGGCCGGTGTCGCCGCGTCCTCAAAGAAGACGTTATCGCCGGCGAAGAAAGCGCTGGTATTGGAGGCAGTAGGTCCACCGTCCTTCCAATCCTTCTCCTCCCTGCCCGTCTGCCAGGTTTCCACGCCTTGCGCCCAGTAGAGATTGTAGGCATTCTGGGAGTTGATCGTCACCAAGCCTTCAGTCGTCACGGTCACGTCTTGCACGCGCATACTGTCCGCCAGCGCCGCTGTCAGGAAATTTTGCGCCACGGTTGTCCATTCTGTATCCGGCGTCAGACCGCTCACATCAAACAGGGCAATCTGCGTCCCGAGGCTGTAACCGGGCAGATCCAACGCAACCTTGCCGCCGGGAATCAACTGGTTGAGTTGATCGAGACCCAGTCCCAGCTTGCCGCAAGTCTCCGCGACTTCCACGACCAGGCTGAGCTTGCCTTCGCCTTGAACAGTCAGACTTGGTGCATATTTCAGCTCGAGAACGCCGGAAGAGCCAACCGTCCATTCCGATCCGCCCTCGGGTGACAGCTCACTTCCCAGGATGAGCTTCCCGCTCTGAACAGTGAGCGCCTTCGAGCTGAACCCTCCGTCGAGTCTGAATTGACCGGAAGATCCTCCGTCATAGGTGAATTTGCTACTCACACTTCCTTCGAACTTCCCGCTTCCGGCAGTCAGAATCAGCCTGCCTTCTCCGCTAATGCTGCCGTAGCCCGTCGTCCCACTTGCCACAATCCCGTCCATGCCGCCAACCGACATTTCAGAGCCCTCCGCGAGGGTGACTGTACCACCGGTGCCGACACGGAGAGTCGCCACCGACATTTCAGAGCCCTCCGCGAGGGTGACTGTACCACCGGTGCCGACACGGAGAGTCGCCACCGACATTTCAGTTGAATCCCTCGCCGTAGAGAGGGTGCCGAGAATTTCCAGCGTGTTGCCCACGTCCGCCCCACTCCCCAGCAGGAAACTTCCTCCGTTTTGCACCCTCACAGTCCCAATGCCATCGGCGCCCATCGTCCCCGTGAAGATCTGGCCATCCGTCGCTGCCTTGACAAGAGTCAGGACCCTATTTGTCGCAACCGACACATTCCCACTGCCGTACAACGCGCCGACGGAAACATTCTGGTTCACCTGCAGCTTCCCGGAAACTGCAGCCCCGTTCACCTCGGACTCACTGAGTTTGATGTCGATGTTCTGCAGAGTGCTGGCGTTGGTGCTGTTGCCAAGGGTCACTGTACCGTTCGTCACGTCGATAGTGCCGCCGGTATTTCCGTTCGTGACCTGGAAACCGTCGTTCAGGAACAAGGTCCCGTAACCCACCTTGGTGAGAGTACGTCCCCCAAAATCGATGCTCCCCTGCATCTTAACGCCAATAGGGGCGGTTCCGGCATTATTGTTCCCCACGCCCAGACTCGCATTGTTGTCCAGAACAACCTTGAAATTGCAGTTGGTGGATGCGTGCTGTGACTCATTAATCCAACCACTGTAATTGTACAGCCCGAGAGCCGCATACGAAGAGGTCTCGGCCAGTGAACCCGTCTCACCCTCACGTTTTTCCCTGCCATAGCCTGCCACATGCACCGTGATGGCGCCGGCGCCGTCCATTATTCCGGCTCCGAATGCCAATGCAGAACCTTCTTCAACGATATATTCTGTAACGTGATGGAAGTTACTATGACTACCGCTCGATTCGAACACAACGGAAGACGAGCCGCACAGAACCAAGCGCGACAACGTTTTTCCGCTGAGGGACGCAGGCCTAGACTGCCCGCCCACAAGCATGCCCAAAGCAGTTCCCGTATTAATTTTCAGGGTCCCTTCTCCGTACGCCCAGAAATTCGGGCAAGCACCGTTGTTATAGCTCAGGATTTCTACCTCGCCTCCTGTTTCAATTTGAACGCCGTGTTCTCCTCTGAGAGCAACCCCTCCTGCCCCATCCAGAGTGACCTTCCCACCATTCTCCACCCGGATGCCGGTCAGGTAGAGATTCTGCGACGAGGAAAAAGTCACCTCGCTTCCGTCTTTAACGGTCAGCAAACCAACGCGGTAGCTATTCTCGCCGACGGTTGCATCCCCGCCCACATTCAACACCGTCTTGCCGGAACCGTCACCCACCACAAGGTTGGTATCGCCTTTCCACGTAAGACCGGCAGCCCCGGTTACCTCAACCGTGCCGACACCGCTTATTTTGTGCTCGCTGGAGCTGAGCGTCACCTGCGTGCCGTCAAAAGTCACCCTTCCTCCGTTGCCCGCTGACGTTCCCTCAAAGGTAATCTCCCGGAGCGACATTGTCAGTTGATCGCCAAATGTGACATGCGCGTCGTTGCCGTAGACCGTCAACCCTCCGGGCAACGCCAGAGAGTCCTCGTCCGCGCCGGTCCCGTTAAAGTTCCAGTTTCCCTGGACTCCCCCGCCGTGAACGACCATCGTCCCGGCAACCACCTTCCCGCTCACGGTGATATCCCCTGCTTCGCCCACTCCGCCGGTAAAGGTAACTTGATCGTTGTTATGGAACACCGCGCTCTCGCCTCCTTTCTCGATCGTCCACACCTTCTCCTCGCCGTTTGCCACCCATGTTCCGCCGCCGCCTTCGGGACCGGCCCACGTAAGCTCATGCGACTCAACCGTGTAGCTCACGTGCCCTTTCTCGTCCACTGTCAGATCATCCTCGTTATACACCCCCATCAGGGCGAGCAACATACTCTTCGCCACATCCGCGTTCCAATCGGAGAGATCGGAAACATCAAAGAGATCGCATTCCCATCGCTTCCACGAAGCATACGTATCAACAAACGGCGCCAGCTCAAGCTCAATCTTCCCAGCCAGCCCCTCAAGTGCGGTCATAGCTTCGTTGGTGAGTCGCAGTTTTCCCCCTGCGCTTACGTCACCTTCACCGTCTTTGGCAACGTTCACCATAATCCGCAGACTCCCTCCCTCCGCCACAGAGAGAAAATCCCCGGAAATATCCAGCTTCCCCGCCTCGGCCCCAATCGTCCACCTCTGCGCAACATTCACCGTCGTGGCGCCGGTGAGTCTGAGTACACCCCCATCCGTTGCGCTGATGATCTGCGTGCCATCCCCATCCACCACCGCACCTTCAACGAGTTCGAGCACACCTCCCTCCGTCACGTTGATGCCTCCCACAGTTCTTATACTCCCGCTCAGCTTCGCCTTGTTCCCCGCCCCGGTAACCGTCAGGCTCCCGGTCAGATCTATCCCCAGAACCACCTCCAGGGAACTCCCTTCTCCTTCCTCTCCATTTGCTCCCTGCACCGTGACATTACGCGCCTTGATGCCACCTCCCACATCGAGCCTGCCCGTGGTATTGCCTGAATTTCCCGTTGCACCAATGATGAGATCTCCGGTTGCTCCGGATAATGTCCAATCCCGGGCGCCATTTTTGGCATTGAAACCGTTATCGCCTCCTATAGCGTAGCCCACCTCAACGGAAGATCCACCGGTGATGCTCAATGCCGTGTTCCCGGTAGTGTGCATTGCCAGACTGCCTTCGATCCTCACGCGGCTCCCATGTCCCTGAACTGTCAGCTTATTCACCCACGCGTCCACATTGTTGGTTGCATTCGCATAGCTCTGATTCTCAGATGCACCCACCGTCAAAGTCCCCGTACTTCCACCCATGCCTCCCACGGTTACTGCTCCGGTGAAAACACTCTGCCCACTCTGCCCACTCTGCCCACTCGCCAGCAGGCTGCCCAGCGTAGCAGTAGCTCCACCGTAGATGTTCAAGGCGGCTCCTGTGCTGTAATCCCCTACTACGGACAACGTCCCGCCGTTCATTTTCAAGGCGCCTACGGCCAAATTAGCCCCGAATTCTGCACCGCTCTCGCTGCCGGTAATGGTCAGTGAACCAAGGTACGCCCCGCCTCCCACCGTCAGTGTACCGTAGTTCCCGTCCCCATTTCCACCGAGCTTGACCGCGCCGGTCTGGGTCGTTCCTGTTCTCGAGACGTCCCCACCTACGCTAAGTACACCACCGTCTGAGATGATGATGGCGTCCACGTTCGTTGCATCATTCGCGTAAACTTGTAAGTTTCTACCAAGCTCGAGTTCCCCCCTTTCAACAGTGACTTTTGCAACGTCAACAGCTCCGCCGATTGTTTGTTTTCCTTCCCCTTTCTTCGTGACGGTTAAACGATAAGTGTTTTGCGTCTCCCCTTCTGTAACTGTTATACTGTCTATATGGGCGTCCGTAGTATACTCTTTTTCCTCCAGCACATCCAGGACAAGAGTAGCGTCAGCGGTCTGTGGCATGATGCTTCCCCCTGCACCCTCTATGCCTCCTATCGTAATCGTGCCTTCACCCTTAATGTGGAAGCCGCTTTCGCTGGAATCCAACTTGACCACCACATGCTGGTCTTCTGTCGTTCCACTTGGCGGGTCGGGAGTCCGGACGTTCAGAACTTTGCCGGCCGCAATCTCCAAAGTCCCGGATCCCGAGAAAAGGGCATACGACTCCTGAGCAGCCGTCACCCCCGTGAGCGAAAGCGTCACTCCCTCGCCGATGTAAATATTCCCCTTGTTCTCGCTCGTTCCCAGGCCGACCGCACCCGTCACGGTGACCGTTCCCGCGCCCGTCAGCTTGATCTGACCCGTCGAATTCCCGAATATGAATCCGGAACTCACGGTAATCGTAGGTGTTGTGTTTTTTCCCAACTCGATCCCATTCCCCTCGTCCACCACGTTCACGGCGTTAATTGTCCATGCCACGTCGAAGACGGCTTGTCCCCCGCCTGTGAGCGTTAATTGCATGGCACCAGCGCCGCCGGCCTTCGCTGCTCCGCTTGCAAACTTGAGCACAGAATTCTGCCCGTCCACGCTGAAGATATTGGTCCACAAGTTGCTCCCCGACAGTATCAGCGTGCCTCCTTCAACCTGAATCGCCCGAGCATCCATTTCATTGCCGGAGAGCGTTTGTGAGCCTGCACCCTTCTTGAGCAACCGAAGTTTTTTTTGCGAGCCAGGTGCTGCGTCCTTAATAATCACATCGGAGGCGAAATTATCCCCCGCCTGCGTCT
Organism: uncultured Akkermansia sp.; assembly: GCA_947631435.1. GTDB lineage: Bacteria > Verrucomicrobiota > Verrucomicrobiia > Verrucomicrobiales > Akkermansiaceae > Akkermansia. Next base: position 4,161 of record CANRLM010000010.1, on the reverse strand, counting down.
CAATAACGAAAGTAGCGTAGTACCTGTTTGAATCTTGAGCAAAAGGGCCATTGCCTTTGATTTGAATGGAACCGCTGCCACCCTCCAGTCCGCGCACGGTATACATAGCGTTGCCACCAACTTCGCCAAGGAGGCTGATATTCACGGCACTGTCCCAGATCACCACATTCTTGAGCATCTCTACGGCGTCGGTTCCGTCTTCGTCGCTTATCTCCGCATAACTCAGGAACAGCGAGCTGCTGCCCTTCAGCACGAGTTTGGCAGCGGTTTTGCCGGAGGTGACCGTCCCGGCTGTGGCGGCATCCCCGTTCAGTGTGATAGTGGTGTTGGTGAAGGTGGTAGTGCTGCCGTCCGCAAGGCTCAGCAAACTCGCATTCAACGTGCCGCCGGTGAACGAAAACTGACCTCTGCTCACCGTCATCTCCCACGGCGCGACAGTGCCGGAAATAGTGATGGCATGCGTCGTCCCCGGTGTCGTATCGTCCGCAAAGGTAACGCTATCTCCATTGTTAAAAGTGCTGGTTCCGGCCCCTCCAGTCGACCAGCTTCCTACGCCATTCTGCCAGGTGTCCACTCCCGCTTGCCAAGTGAGGTCATGCCCCTCAGCAATGGTCACCGCTCCTCCAGTTCCAAAAGTTGCAACATAGTGCTCGCCACCATCCATCGCTACGTCCAGGAATCTTTTTGCCGCTGCTTTCCATTCTTCTGTAGCATCTTGGTCATTAATGTCAAACAGAGTAATACTCCCGGACGTTCCGTAGGTATAATTGGACAAACTCAGCGCAATCTTGCAATGATGAGTCAACGCTGTGAGCTCCGCGGTGCTCATCTTCAGCTTGCCGGAAGTACTTTGGGCGTCCACAACCAGCTTGAGCTTCTTCTCGCTACCAGAAGGCGTAACAGACAGCGTTGTCCCGTCAGTCACTTCAAAGACGCCGGAGTTGCTAATCGTCCACGTCTGCCCCTCGGTAGCTGTCAACTCACCCGTCACCTTCAGACTCCCATTGCTCACGGAAATCCCGCTTGCCGCACTCACCTCCCCGGACATGGTGAGCGCCCCGCCCGTCAAGCTCACACTGTACGCCGTCAACCCCCCGTTTAAAATCACACTCCCGCCGGAAATACTCAGCGTATTACCACTTCCCGTAGTGCCGCTCTGACCCGAACTCTTCAACTCCAGAAGACCACCTACTTTCAACTGACTACTCGACCCTGCCACCGTCACAGATGCAGCGTAAACATTTAGTCCTGCAGTAACCGTTCCGTTCGAGGTGCTACCGTCTTCTCCACTGCTACCAATAGCGAGAGCGCCAATACTTCCGTTGTAGGCGAACGTATAAGCAATGTTTCCTCCCACCTCCAGACTACCGCCTTCCTTCACAGTGATCGTCGTATTAGCGTTCGTCCCCACACTGCCATGCACCTTCATCCTGCTGTTTGCGCCTGAGACAGTGATGTTCCCAAGCCAGCCATCATTATCACTGTTGCTCCCCTGAGCAACATTGCCCGCGGTGCCAGCCTCACCGATTTCCAGCAGCCCTCCCCCTGTCACAGAAATCGCGCCGGTGAAATTACCGCCATTACCGCAGACACGCTTCTTCGCGTGCAGCTCACCCCCGGACACCGTAATGGTTCCGCTGCTTCCGATGAAAAGATTTTCGGCAATATTCAGCTTCGTCCCTGAATTCCCCCCGGACACCGTGAGGCCGACACCGCTACTGCTCCCGGCGCTCGCGGCATTTTCAAGTTGCAAAGTATTCCCAAAAGAGAGGGTCGTATCATTCCCCGACACGGTGAGTGACGCGCCAGCTCCCAGCGTAGAACCCCCGGTGACGCTCATACCGACACCACCGGACACGGTGAGACTCCCGTTGCTTCCAACTTTCAGGCCAGCCACGGTAATGCCTTGTCCTGAAAGTGTCGCAGTCACCGCCCCGGTGCCCGTGAAATTCAGCGTGTCTGTGGAGTCAAAAGTTTTGGTCTCTCCTGCTTCTCCCGGGGCGATTTGACCATTGGTAATGGTGTAACTACTTCCTGACAGATCAATAGTCGTATTGTTTATGACCATGATACCTTCATCCCCGGCGATGGAGAGCGGAAGGAAGGAAGAGAGCAGGAGTTGCTGGCTAAGCTCCTCATCTTCAGTAGAAATCTCCTCTATCGGGGCAGGGAGTTCATCGGCGACAAGAGACATTTTCTCTTCCTCGCAAGCGGCTGAGTCCGAGTCATCTGCACGGGCTGAGACGCTCCAAAACAACGAAAAAACACCCAGCATGGCCGTCCCTGTCGACACCGTGCGCGGTATCCGGGGCATCGGCAACGCAGCAAGGCAAGCCAGCAGAGCCCTGCGTAAACGAGATGGGAGATGCAGTTTCATGTCTCTAATGATGAAAAAAAGGAAAGAAAAGCCGAGGGAAGCACGACACAGTATCCCCCCGGTATGCTACCCCTCTTTCTATCATTTTCCCCGCGCGCACGCAAGGAAAAAACGCTCTCCGTATATTTTTTGTACGTCGCAAGAATAAATGCAACACGAAGCGTTCGCAAAAAGGCGCCGGCTGGCTCGTTGCAGGGTATTTTGCACTTCCTGCATCCCCGGCAATCCTCGCCTCCTCTCCGATGGACTCAGCTCCCGGCGCATGGCTGAATCCCTCCGTCACTCTTTCACCCCCTCTCTGCTTCTCCCCTATTTTCCTTCTCCGTGAGTTTTTGGTACAGAACGAACAGGTGAGTCACGCGGTCAGAATCATCGGCGAACTTCCTCCCATAGGCATCATCAACGGCTGAATCCAAATCTCGGTGAGCCTTGCGCAAATCATCGGGCATCGTGTTCGGGTCGTACAAATCCGCAAGCGTACTTTCTGGGTACTTTGCGCGGGCGTCTAATACGGCTTGGGCGCAAGCCTCTATCCTCTCGCGCTGCTTGTCGGTAGGTGTTGCCCACGGGAAATTATTGTAAACGACTCCTCCGGAATAGCGATAGCGCATTTCTAATCTGCCAGCCACGGCGCGCATCCAAGCCATGTGCATGGCGGAAATAAGGACGCCGAAGTGGTAGAGAGTGGCATCGGGGATGATGAGAGTGGAATCACCGGCAATAATTTCTCCTGTAACGAAACACAGAGGAATGTAAAGGCGTCTTTCCGAAGAAACTCTCGGGATGATAACATAAATCCCTTGTGGCATATTCTCTACATGGAAGCGGCGTGGTGTATCGGCTATTTTCCTTGTCGGCGCACTCTTGCTAGCGGCGCGGTAAGCTCGTACTTTTTCCACGCGTTCCATACAGTGGGGGAGGGTACGCAAAATGTTCGGGGCAACGTCTCCAAGCCAGAGGCAAAAGCGTTTCTTGCCGTTGATGAGTTCTTCTGCACCCATCCACGGGTGAAAATAGGGTGCTGCACCCGGCTCTTGCGCCAAGAATGCTTCTTTTTCTTCCGGGGTAAATAGGTAGTAACCTCCATCAATAGGTTTGTTGCCAATCCCTACTTCCGGGACGTCACAAAGCGGGCGCGTACGGTTAGCGATAAAAACGTCTGCCCCGTCCATCAGGTAGCCATTGAGCCGGGAAACACGATGTTCTTCTCCCTGTTCATCGAACAGGCGGCAGGGTGTTTTCTGCCCGCTGAATCCGACAATGACGCAATGAACCGCCGCCGTGTCCTTCGTCTCGTTTGCCCATTTGAACGTTCGGTAGGCAAAGTTGATTTTCATGCCGCGCCCCTGAAGAACATGCCGCCAGAGAAGAGCAACAGATTGCCCTTGCGTTATGGAGTTTGTTGCCACAAAGGTTGTACGGGTAGCCGGGTCTTGCTGCATGATTTCCGCTGCCTTGACAAACCACGCCGAAACATAATCCAGGTCTCCCGCGCCGTGAATGCCTTTGCAGGTTTGGAGCAAGCCCTCCTTTTGCTCCTTGCTCATGTACCGCGCTCCCACAAAGGGCGGATTGCTGATGATATAGTCCACGTGCCTGGCGGGTGTGTTCTCCGTCCAGTCCAAGAAAAGGGCGTCATTCTCGCGTATGTTGTCGTACCCTCTCAGGGGCAGGAAGTCGGGAAGCTCTTGCGTGGAGAACTCCTGTGTTTCCTGCCACATTTGCGCGTCTGCTATCCAGAGAGCCGCCTTGGCAACCGACACGGCGAAGTCGTTAATCTCAAT
>CANRLM010000009.1 GCA_947631435.1 uncultured Akkermansia sp. | reverse complement strand
ATACCGGCTGCGGGATTTACGTAACTTACTATCAATTCATTAAATAATACTAGAGCTTTATTCGTGCTGCAAATTTTACTGTGTCATACTAATCCCACAGCTCCCATCTCTCCTTCGCCGCGCGCTCAACTCTCACAAAGAAGTCTACTATGTTGCCAACTCCGCCCGCAATAACCGCGCCTGCTTTTCTCCACAGCCCTGCCTTACCGGTAGAGTTCCGCGAGACAAGCAAAGTCACTGTTGCTACCACCCGCAGCGTATCGTCGCACGCCAGCGTGTATGCCTCCCATTCCCCGCTCTTATTAGCCTTGCGCCACTCACGATAAAGCCTCTCAATATCAGCCGCCGGTATAATGTCGGTTGTCTGCACGTACGGCAGCCATTTTGCTTTACGGTGAAAAGGCTCCCATACCCATTCGTTGTACGCTGTCGAAAGCAACGGAATTCCGCCCAGCGGACCCAGCAACGCGTTGCGGAAATACCCGCCGAGCGACCTCTTCTCCCACTGCTCCTTATCGTCGGTGATAAAGTTGTACAACGCCGTGAGCGCCTGCAACCCGAACCCGTGGGAGAGCCAGACCGCCGCCGCATCAAGGTACTCATGCTTCGCCAGCAAGCGCGCGAAGTTCGCAAACGTATTCACCGACTCACCACCCAGGAAGAAGCTCCCAATCGTGAACGGACTCTTCTTGAGGCTCCCCAGCGACCTCTGCCGCCAGTCCAGCGGCTGACTCTTGAGCGCGAGCGCGTGCTGCACCTCCCGCATCGCCAGTCCATCCAGCTCCTCCGGTGTCGCGTTCGGTACCTTCAACCGCAGCTTCCGATACGCCGCGTCATAAATTGACGCAGCCTGCCGCACGTTCGTCCACACGTCCAGCCACTCCATTGCCGCCATACCTTTCCCGGCGAACACAGCCGCTCCCGGCATTGCCGTGCGCACATCCGCCGGACGCAGCATCGCCTTCATGTTCTCTGCATTCTCCCAACCCTTGAACCTCCCTTTCAACTCCGGACGCTCCGCCAAATCCTTCAGCTTAATTCTCCCCAGCCCCATCAACACTTTACCGAGCGACGTAAAATAATCCAGCACGCCAACATACTCCGACCCCGCAACGCCGTTGAAAAACGCCGTCAATTGCTTCACCAGCGACCCTTGCCGCCAGCTCAGTATCATCTGCGCCCCCGCGGAAGACCACTCGCTTATCACCCGTGTCGCCGCTCGTGCATACCTCTCCACCTCCGGCGCCAACCGCGACATATTCTCCACGTGCAGTCGCATCTCGCTCAGCGCGCCCGACCCCAGGCACTTCTCCAGCGCGTCGCTCATCGTCTGGTGCCCCTCTTTGTAATTCAAAATCCGCAGAAGTTCGCTCGGCAACTCCCCGTAGCCAAGCAGTAAATCCTGTTCCTTCATCCCGGCGTTAAACGCCTCATACATCGTCATCGTCGGGTCAATCCGCGCGTTGCGGTGATTGCGGTGGTAGAGTATCTTCACCGTCCCGGCTCCAGCCGCGTACCCGGCTCCTTCGCCGCTCATGATACCCTCCTGCCGCGTCTCATACGCAACATCAAAGAACGCGCGGAAGTAATTTTCCACCTCCGGGAAAGGCATGCCGTACACCCTCTCATACATATCCCGAATCTCCTCCGTCCGCTCGCCCATCTTTTCCCTCAGCGCGTACGCCATCCGCATCACCTTATCCCCGGCGAACTCCCTCAGCCTCTGCACCACCTCCGGCGTGTACCCCTGCATACTCAGGCTTTCCGTATAATCCGCCTGCTCGCAGAGCAACACCCGATACGCCGCCTGAGCAGGGGATAGCACCAGCGTTCCATTCTCCTTCTCCGTCGGCTTCCCATCCCACTTCCTCCTTGCCGCCTCTTCCTCCCTCTCCTGCCTCCACTTCTCCCGCGCCGCCTCTGCTCGATTTTGCGCCGTCTTCGTCAGGTCGCTGAATCGCGCGTATTCGTTATCCGTCAGCAACACCATCAAAGCCTCCTTGCCGTGCAGCCTGCTTGCCTTCGCGTCGCCGAGCGTCCCGTACTTATCCAACGCCTCGCGCGCCACCGCCTCCGGCATCAGCCCATCCTCCTCCGTCAGGTAGCGCAACGCCTCCGCAAACGTGTTCGGATTAAAATTCTTCTTGTGCGTCTTCCTCCTCAGCAGCCCCATAAACTGCCTCCTCACCGTCTCCGTCTCCTGCGCGTCGAAATCCGGCTCCTGCTCCACCAGCTTGATCCCCGTGTCCCGGTTCCTCCGTGTATCGTCCAGCCACTCGCGCACCTTCTTGTCATCCTTCTCCCCGCTTGCCTCCCGCGCCGCCCGCGTCATAAACTCCTGCCTGTCCCTCTCCTTCGCCTCGATATACGTGTGCGCGCTCGCAATGCGATACACCGCATCCTTCGTCCACTTCTCAATCTCCGGCACCTTGGAGCAAACGTCGAAAAACTGCGCGTCATTCAGCCCAAAGCCCAGGAAATTCAGCGTCTTGTTCACCAGCGGCATCACCTTCCTCTGCTGCTTCTCCCTCCTCGCCTTCAGCTCATTCTCCGTCTCGCCGTACCTCTCCAACGCCGGAGCGCACAACGCCTCAATCCGCTTCCGCGCCGCCTCCTGCGCATTATCCCATGCCTGCCTCCCCGTCGAAATCAACTCGCCCAACGCCCGGCTCGCCGCCTCCGCCTGCGAAGCCGTCATCGTTTCGAAACACGCGTACGTCTCAAACTCCTCCTTGCTGCATGCTATCTCAACCTCCTTCCCCTCCCCGTCATACGTCCTCACCGTCACCGTATCATTCGGCTCCAAATCCGCCCACGCCTTCTCCGTCCCTTCCCCCGTGTACCTCTCCCGCTCAAAAAGCTCCTTCTCCCCGCGCGTCAGCTCCATCAGCCGCACCATATCCACCATCTTCCTGTACCTCTCCGCATCCATCCTCCCCTTCACCGGCTTCCCATTCTCCTTCGCGCCCGGCTTCAGCGCCCCCACCACGCGGCGAATCCTCCCCAGCGTCTTATCCTTCCGGAACGCATCCAGCTGCAGCGCCACCCGCTCCATAAACTTCGCCATCAACTTATCCGCCCGCACCTCCCCCACCGCCTGCATCAGCGTCCGCATCTCCTCCGGCAGCTCGTGCCTCAGCTCCCGCCACGCCGCATTGATTGCATCCTGGCGTGCCTTGCCGCTCAGCAGCCCGCCCACTCGCGTCCTCATAAACTCCTCCCACTTCTCCTGCAGCGGCGGCAGTATCTTCTCCACCTTCTTCCAATGCTCCCCCCAGAACTCCATATCCCCATGGTAAAAATGCCCTTCCACCACCGTCCGAGCTATCTTCTCATATGCCCCTCTCATCCTCTCATCCCACCCCGCCATCGGCACCATCCGCCCCGCCGCCTCCGCGCTCCCGCTCCCGGCCAGCTTCGCGTAGCTCGAAAAATACACCTTATACGCCTCCAGCCCGAACCGATACGTCGCCGGCAGCAAACTCTCCAAACTCTCCATCGTCGCCAACGCCTCCGCCGCAAGCTGCACACCCCGCGCCCGCTCATCCTTGCTATCCCCCAGCATCCGCAGCTCCTTCATCCGCCGCACCACCGCCTCCTTCATCTGGTACACAGCCCGGTCATAATTAAACTCCCCCGCCGTCCCCAGCCTACTCTCCAGCAGGTACGAAAAACGCCCCATCCCGCCGAACGTCACCCCGCCCAGCTCCGTCGCCTCCCCCGGCACCGCAATCGTGTACGTCGTCGGGCTATTCTCCGTCAGCCCGCTCCCCTCCGCCATCGGGTCCCCGTCCTTCCCAGCCCCCGTAAACCTCGCCTCTTGCTCCCCGTGCGAATACCAATACACCTGCGAAATCGCCATCTCCTGCATCTTCCTCCCCTCCTTCCCCTGCACCATCCCCCTCATCGCCTCCAAATACGCCAAATTCTCCCGGCTCCAGGCATCATCCCCCGCTGCCTTCATCATCCCCTTACGCGCCGCAATCGCGCGGTCCAAATACTCCAAAGCCTCCTCCGCATTCATACTCCCCGCCCCCATCGCGTGCCCCTCAATCGCCTGAATCGCATGCTGACTCTCGTGCAGCAGCGTCTCCATCACCCTCTCCGGCGTCACCTCCACACCCGTATTCAGCGCAAGGTACCCCGCCTTCTCCCCACTCGGCCTCGCAAAAAAACCTCCCACCCCCTCCTGCAACCGCGGATTATACAGCCGCACCCGCATCCCCTTCAACTCCGGGTACGCCTCGTAAAGCTCCGGATACTCCAGCACCGCCCCCAGCGTCACATCCTTATGCCCGCCCACAGGCGCCTTAAGCTGCCCCAGCGTAAACCCCGTACTCAGCCGCGCATTCGCCGTCGGAATCACAAACTTCTCCTTCCCATCCGCCGGGTCCCGGTACACCCTATCCATGTTCGCCCCCGCCGTCCTCGCCTTCATCCCCGCCACACTATAATCCGTCACAGGACTTCCGCCAAAAACCTCCTCCGGACTCTCCCAGTCCGCATTATCCGCCGAATACTCACTCCACGGGTGACGATTATTGATAGCGATAATCTCGATATAATCCGGATTAAAAATCGCGTAATTATGCACCTTCTCCCCCTCCTTATGCCGCGTATTCCCGTCATAATACTTCACACCTCTCACCCCATGCTCATCCAGCCACTCACTCGCCGCCCGCGGACTCCCCAAAGAACGAACAAGCGCATTATAAACCTCCTTCCCCGTCATGCAGACATTCGCTATATACTCACCCCAATACAGCAACGTCTCCATATCATAATCCGCCGCATCAAACTCTTTCGATGAAAACTCATATTCTATCGGCTCAATGTTCACGCTATCCTTGAACGCCACATACCCCTCCTCCGGCACCTCCGGCTGCTTCATCATATTCCACAGCGCACGCACCAAATCCTCCGTCGGCTCCTTCATATCCAGCCCCAAAATCTTCTCCACCATCTCCCGCCCATAATAAGCCCCGCCAATATCAGGACTACTCAAATCTCTCCCGACAAACTCCGGCACATCCCAATGCAACAAATTGCTATCATCCACATCCGCCCGCATCAGATAATTCACCGGGTACCTCACACTATCCTCCACCTTGTGCACCTCATTCTTCGCCAACCACTCATACGCCTCTAGCTTACTAGTTCTATTCTTGATAGCACTCTCCAAATGAGCCTTTTCTTCTTTGATTTCCGCCTCACTCCGCTTCTTCCCATCAATATACCCTCTTTCGGCTTCAGCAAACCTTTCCTTATCCTCCTTAATCCACCCTCTATTTTCTTCTATGAGCTGCCGGTACTCATCCGCATTGCTTCGGAAAGCCCCGTTCAAAAACTTAAGCAGATACTCCTTCCCTGTCTCCTTATTTAACTGCTTCAAAACAGCGCGCTCCGATACAACCTTTCCGTTCAATGAAAAACCTCCTCTTACCTTTTGAGTAAACTGCCCATGGTAAAACTTATTCGTATCCCAACTCTCCGCCCCATAAATACACGCCCAGCCAAACACCTGCACACCCTCACCCTTCCCAACGTGCTTCTTATCCGGCTTCCGGAAAAGCTCATAACTAGCATGCGAAAAATCCACGCTATAATCCGTATCCGGAGCCACAATAATCCCATTGCTCACCTCCATCACCCCGTCCTTAAACATCCCCTTCTCCTGAGCCTGCGCGACAGAAATCGAATTTTCCCCCTTGACATTCTCGCTCCCTATGATAGTATTCTCGTTGAAGCCCTGGTGGATTAGTAGACGCACAAGAGCAGGGGTCATCGTACCGCCTGACGCGTTGCTACTGACGTTAGCCAGGGCTTTTGCATTATATTTGCAATAGCGCAAATTCCCTTGCCTGAGCTGGTCTTCTATCTTCTGCAAATTATCCAGCGGATAAAGCGACGCCATAAAATGCTCCCCATTCTTCGCCCTCTGCAACCGAATAGCAGACATCATATCGCTATCCTTCCCCGCTTTATTCCTCGCCAGCATTCCAGGCAAAACAATAACAGCATTCCGGTTCTCTACAATCACCCCAAGAGGGTCATCAAACCGCAGCACCGCCTCCGCTATCTGTGTCTCCGATAACTTATGCGTAAGCCGCAACTTGCGCACAATTCTCTGCCGCGTCACAATCGGTGCCGGTACAATCCCCAGCACACGAAACAACCGCGGACTATCGCACAAAGGCAAATCCTTATCCTCGCCATACCTGTTCTCAAAAGCCTCATGCAAATCCTCTTTCAACGTCGGCGATACGCTATAATCCGTCACCCCGCTCTCCCTCTCCCGCAGCATCTGCGCATACCTCTCGAACACCTGCGCCGCCGGCTTCACCTCTTCTTCACTCTCCTGCTTCTCCTGCCACGCCCTCTTAATCTCCTCCATCAAATCCGCCTCGCCGTACGGACTCTTCCACCTCTCGCGCAGCATATCAATCTCCTTCAACGCCTTTTTGAGCGACTCCGGGTCCTTCAAATCCACCCCGTACTTCTTCGTCATCGTCGAACTATTGCGCTTCCCCACATTCGTCCGCAAGAAAAGCGCATCCTTCGCCAGCTCATTGCGACGGTTCATCACATACTTCGCCACAAAATCCCAAAAAGCCTCATCCTCCAGCGTATTGCCGAACAAATCCGTCCCGCCTTCCACTCCCACCTCGCTCGCCATCTTCTGCTTCGCCAGCTCCGCCTCCATCCTCGCCCGCGCCTCCGTCTTACTTCCACCGTTCAAAATCACCTTCAACCCCTTCCCCTGCACGCTCTCATTCCCCGGGCAAAAGTCAGCTATCGCCAGCGCATCCGAATCCTCAATCACCTTGTTGCGCAGCGCGTCCATCACGCTGTCGCACGCGTTGCGCCCTATCCGGTACCCAATGCTGCCAATCTTCCCCTCGCGCGCAATTCCTGCCGCCGTCACCTGCGCATCCGTCAGCGGCTGCTTGTCCTCCGCAAACTCACCGCGCACATACATCGCCACCTCCAACGCCGTCGCCTGGTTGTCGCGTATGTTCAGCTCAATATCCAGCCTCCGCGCCCACGCCTCGTTATACACGTTGCTCTCGTCGTACACGTACGCTGAAATCCTGTCCACGCCCGCCCTCTTCGCGTGCGCCAGCCTGTGCCGTCCGCTAATCACCATCATCGTCCCGTCGCTTCTCCTCCACACGCGTATCGGGTCATGGTCCGCAAAATAATCACCGCGCAACGGCGATACCTCGCCCGTCTCTGCATCCGCCCCCAGCTTGAACTGCGGCATCATCTTCAACTTCGCAATCGGCACCACGCCGCTCTTGCACACCAGCCCGCGCTCGTCCGAAATCTCCACGCACACTCCGTTGGTAAACCCTTCATCCTTCTGCGCGCCGGGGTCGCTCTCCACCTTCTCCTCCTTCGCGTCGTTCACCTTGTCCGCCGCGTCCTTCACGACCTCCTCGTGCGTCTTGCCTTCGTTCTCCGGCTCCTTCGCAAAATCATCCAGCGCCTTTTTGCCTTGCTCGTTCTCCTGCTCCTCGCGCCTCTCTCGTTCCTCGTCCGCCGCCTGCTGCCCGGCTCGCGCGCGCGCCTCGAATTCATCCGTCTCCTGCGGGTCGCGCACCTTCCCCTGTCCGTACTCAGCATCCAGCTCCGCTTGCCGCCTTCCGCGTTCCAGCATCGCGCGGTGATACTCCTCCGTCGTCGGCTCCTCGTTCCTCCGCAGAGCCTGCTCTACCGCCTCTTCTCCCACGTCAAAAAGTTTCGCAGCTCCCTCTTCAAGCCATCCCTCCTCCTTCGCCTGCCGCAACGCATTCGCCACGGCTGCCAGCCTCCGCAACTCCCCTTGCAGCACAAACTCATCCGCCATGAGACTATCCACCCAGTCCGGCATGGTTGTCGTGTCCGCCTTGTTCCTCTCCACCATCAACGTCAGCGCGCTCAAACCTTCCCGCACGTCCTGCTCAATCTGCCGCTCTTCCTCGACGGTCAACCGCCCCGTGTCGGTCGGGTCAAAATCCTCCGACAAGATACGCTTCACCAACTGCGGCTCCCTCTTGTGCAGCGTGATAAAGTCCTCCGACGCCGCGCGCGTGTCCTCGTCCTTGCTCTCCGCCATGTGTTGCCTCAGCGCATTCATCCACCGGTACGCCTGCGCCGACGTAATGCCGTTGCTCTCCATGAAGTCCCGCGCCCGCTGTTCCGCCAGCTCCTCGGAGACTTCCCGCACGGTCGCGCCGTTCACCAAACTCAGCACGCGCCGTATCGTCTGCCCGTCCGCGTTCCTCCAGCTCGTCACAAAAGCCCTCGACTCCGTAGCCGCCTTCCCTTTCGCGTCCTCGATAGCAAGTCTCCCCTCCGTGTCCTTGCCCACCTTCACCAGCTCGCCCAGCGTCTTCTTGCCGCCCAGCCCCGGGTGTATCTCCGCCTCGGCCACCTTCCGCGCCTCGGCTTCGCTCTTCCCTTCCTTCGTCAGCTCCTCCACTCTCTTCGCTATCCGCGTCTCCGCTTCCTTCCCGGTCTGTATCCTCTTCCGCAGGTTCACCGCCTCGCGCAGCCACTTGATGTCAACCTCTCCTTTCAACGTTCCCTTGAACGCGTCCAGCAACCTCTTGTTCCCCGCCTCCGTGCTCATGATTTGCATCATCCTGCGCACGTTGTTCGCCACCACGCCGGAGACGTACACGTCCGCGTCCTCCTGGCTCATCGTTATCTTCCCCTCTCCCGGCGTAAACTTCCCCTTCGCGTCCACGCTTCCGCCGTACCGCATCACCACCTCGTCCTCCTTCTCCCCCGGCTCGAACGATATGCCGCTCTCCTCCAGCGCCGCTTTCGCCAGCGTCTCTTCCCGCTGAATCCGCACCTGTGCCTGCTGCACCATCTCCCGCGCCGCCTCGATACTCCGCCGCGTCGTCGCCTCGAAATCCTTTTCCTTGTTCTGCTGAGCAAACTCCTTAATCTTCGCGTCCCTCTCCCTCACGGGCAAGTGCATCACGCTGTCGTACTGCTCACCCGTCGCGCCCGTAATAATCGCGCCCTTCCTGTCGCTTAAGTGCAGCAACGTGTTCCTCTTGATACCTCTCGCCCCTGCCGCCGCGCCAAACAATCCCGCGCCTGCCGTGCTCACCCAGTAATTCAGCTTGTCCACCTGGTCCCACCAAGCTTCCATCTGCGCCTTCCCCATGTGTATCTTCTCATCCGTCCCCAGCAGCGAATCCGCACCCCACTTCATCGCGCCGGAAGTCGCAGGCATCAGCACGCCCACGTCCAGCATCGTCGTGCCGAAACCAACTCCCGCCGCTCCTAAAATGTTCCGCGTCACACCTCGCGTCCCCTTCATGATAGCCTTGTTCACCGCCGGTATCTTGCGGTACAACCCCAGCCCCATCATCATCGACCCGAAGTCCGCCGCCGTGTATAAACCAGCCGTCGCCATCACCTGCCACTCCGGCACTTTTCTCTTCCATACCATCTTCCCCTCATCTGCATACATCCGCGCCTCTTCCTCGCTCATGCCGTCCTTCATCGCCCCTTGCACCAGCTCGTCATAATGCTGCCGACTCATCGTCTGCACCCGCGCCGCATTCTCCACCGTCTGCAAATTCTCCTGGAAAAAGTTCTGAAGCGCGCTCACCTTGGTCGCAGGATTCATAAACTGCGCCATCATAATTCCCATGCCGCTAGCACCCGAAGCTAAATCAAGCAACCTCGACGGCTTCTCTTCTTTCGCCCTCTGCCTCCCTGCCTCCATCGCTTCCCTCACGGCCCCCTCGATAGCAAACGCCCCTTGCGCGTATCGGTCTTCCGGGTGATTAAAACGATAAAGAGCCCTGTTGATATTCGCTCCTTCGTTGGCTGTCGCCACCACGACTTTCTCCGCAAAATCCTCCGCCGTCCTCTTTGCCCATCCTATCGCTTGCCCTCCGAAGCCTGACTCTCTCACAGCCTTCTCCTTCTTGTACTCATCGTCCTGCACCACCGACAAAAACAAGTTGCGCACCTTGTCATCCGCCCCATCCGTGGCGATAAACATATTCATCGCGTCATCCGCCTTCCCGACAAGCACATCCTTGTCGTCATCCTCACGCCACGCCTGATACGCCTTGTACGCATCCGCCGCGTTCTGCAAATCTCTCAGCGTGTACCCTCCCTTCCGTAGCACCTCAATCTGCTCCGGCTCCAGCTTGTCCACCGTCGTCCCTCCCCTCACAATACCTCCCACCATCTCTTCAAAGTTCTCCGTACTCTCCCTCACCTTGCGCTGACTCTCCCTCTCCGCCTTGTCCTTCCGGTACGCGTTGCGCAAAAGCGCCGTCACACCGCGCGCATAGTCCGACCTGTTCCAGCTCCCCGTCTCGTCCACTCCTTCCAGCCCATTCTTCTTCAGACGCCGGAACGCCATCCACGGCTCCACTCCCGCCATCGTGCTCGCCACCACTCCCAGCGACTTCTCCCGCGCCGCCTCATCCTTCCGTATCTCCGGACTCATAAACCGCGCCAAAAGCGGCTGCTTGAACAGCCTCCGCTCCGCTTCCTTATCTCCATCCTCCGCCCGAAAAACATCGAACAGCGCGTCCATCTGCTGCACCGTCCTCTCATCAAACGCCGGCGGGTCATCATTGTACGCCACCTGCGCATCGAAATCCGCCGCATCCATCTCTCCTACATTGTTCGGCAACGTCATTGCCTCTGTCTCTAATTCAATCATCGCTTTGCCCTTTCAACGTAAAACCTGATATTGTCATTCCCCTCAGTCTCCGCCTTCTTCGCCCGCGCGCCCTTCATCTGTAAAACAGCAGCAGGCGACAAATTTATGTTAGTGTCTCCTTTCTCACTCGTGTAAGACATTTTAACCGGAAACGTAAATTTTTTACTCCCTTTTTGAATATGCACATACAGTTTATCACCCGGCTGAAACAATAGCTCTTTTTTGATGGCTTGAAGTTGCTTTTCCTCAATAGAGGCTATCGGGTCCTCTCCTAAATCTGCATCCGCACTCCACTGTCTCACCCCGTACTTCGTCACCAAGTTACTCTTCTTCATCTCCTCCTCCTTTGCTTTTTTTGCCGCCTCTTCCTTCGCTTTCTTTTCTGCCGCCTTTTTTGCCGCTGCCGTCAGCCCAAGCTCCTCCGCTTCCTGCGCGCCTTGATCCCTCACGTCACGCACACCCTTCAGCACAGCTTCCCTCTCCTCCTCGTCTCTGTACGCCTCACGATACGCTCCTTTGTGAATCAACTCAAGACGGTCGATATCCTCCGGCGTGATATGGCTCGGCCACTTCTTCGGGTCGTCCCACGCCACGTCCTGCCTGCCGCCGTCTTTTCCATGCGTAACGGCGTAAATAACCTCTAGTTCCTCCGCCTGCGAGAGTTCGCCGTGAGCGTTCGCGCGGATCAACCGCGTCAAAATTTCTTCCTTCGCGCCGAGCCTGAACGCTGCTTGATACGCGTCCGCACCGCTGAACACCTTCTCCCGCGCCCACAGCGCAAACTCCGGAGCGTTATCGTAAAAACTCTCGTTCTTATCTTTCCCTGTCTCCTTCAAAAACTGTTCCTTCCAGCCTGCAACCTTCGTCAGCTTCCCTTCCGTGTCGTACCTCTTCCCCTCCCACAAGTTAAACAAATCCGCCGACGCGCGCGCCTCATCCTTGCTGACCTCCCACTCTTTGTCCTTTTCGGTGTACAGTCCCTTCAACCTCCCGAACGCACTCATGCTCCCGGTGTCCACGCTGTTCACAATGCGGTTGATATCGTCCATCGGCACTAATTTCTCCAGGTTATTCGTCTTCTCGTCTGTCCCCGGTATGAACATGCGGTCAAAAATGCGAGAAATCTCGTGCTTTATCTCTCTCTCAGCATCATCCTTGGAATAATTGCCGCCGAAAAGATTCTCCACGCCCTCATAATTCACCTCCCGAAAAGCCGCGTCCTCCAGCCTCTGCCGGTTCCGTGCGTGCCCATCGAAAGCCGCGCCCCACGCTTCCGCGCTGTCATGCACTGCTGCCATAAACTTCGCCAGACTCATCCGCCCCCCGTGCGCTGCAGCGTCCATTCCTGCCAGTACGTGGTTGTCGCTGCCATTCATATTGTACTTTATGCCCTGCGTCCCGTCCGCTAGCAACGACGACGAAAAGCCTTGCGCGTACACGTCCTGCGCAATCTGAACGGCCGTCAAATCGTCCTCGCTCAATACAGAGTTGTCATCCAGGTTAATCGCGTCCATACATTAGTCGATAAGTTTATTTTTGTTTCCTCTCCCTTTCGCCTGCACCGCCGCAGCCGCGTTCGGTCCGCCCATCCCCGCCTTCAGCTTCTGCCTCCGCAGTACTTGACGCCGATACTTGTACACCTCCATCGGCGGCATGTGATACAACTTCTCCGCGTTATCCACCACCCGCAACGCCCCGGAATAATCGCCGGTCTCGTCCCCGCGGTCCAGCCCCTTGTCAAACGCTGTCTGAAACGCCAACTGGTTTCTCTCATCCTGCACTTTCACCGCCTCCGTCGCCATGTGCACCGCCAAATCGTTTCGCGCCTTCACCGCTGCCGCCCTCACCTCCATACGGTACCGAGGATTCACGACCCCTCGCCCCGCAATGTCCAGCCTGTCCTGGATCGGCTTCATCAGTTCGCCCAGCTTCGCCTGGCTCACCTGTCCCGTCACCGGGTCAATGAGCGAATCCTCATCATCATCCGGCAGCCTCATCCGCCGGTCAATCTCTGACGCCGCCAGATGGTACGTCGCACGAATATCCTCTTCATCGTTCGTCACGTTGAAAAAATCGTGCGCGTCAATCATTTTTTGCTCCGTCTCCGCCAGATTCCTCCGCGCCAGCTCATTCCCCTCCTGCCTGTCCTGCGCCAGCACGTCACGCGGCATCACACCGACGTCCTGGTTCATGGGCTGCACCTGCGCGCCCTGGTACACTGCGTGCCTGTCGTACTCTGCCATGGCTTAAATGTGTGCAAAAGGTTTCCCCTTCATCGTTTTGTTTCGCGAAACGTAGCTTGAAATCAGCCCGTCCTGCCAGCTCGGCGTCGTGAACTTCGCCAAAAACGGGTTGAACGCATTCGCCGCGCTGCTCCCGGAGCTTCCGTACTTTGCGCCGAACGTCAGCGCCTCCTGCCACACGCTGTGCTGCCGTAGGTCGTTCACGCCTATCTGCCTGCTCTGCAACTTCAGCGCATCCGCCCTGCTCAGATACTGCGTGTCTCCCGGCTTAATCTTCCCGTCGATAATACCCTGCGCCTCCGTCGCCTGGTTCGCATTAAACTCCTTCGCCCCCTGCACGCCGCTCATCGCTCCCGCCACCGCAAACGCCAGCCCATTCGCCGCGCTGACCCACGCGCCCGTCCGCGTCGCCTTCGCCGCCAGCCGGTACTGGTTCGCCTCAGCCTCCGCCGCGCGCATCGCCTCGTCCCCTTTGCGCCTCAAAGTCACCTGCTCGTTGATGGCATTGTGCTGGTTCACACTCTCGCTCAGCATGGCGTTCGCAATCGCGCTCTCGTGCTGCTTTCGCACCCCCTCCGCCATGGCGTTGCCGCTCCCTTCGCTCGTCCCGCCCATCAACGCCTGCGCCGCCCGCGCCGCTCCCTCATCCCGCCGCTGGTTGCCGCGCATCTGCATCATCGACAAGCCCGCCATCCGCGCGCTCGCCTCCGCGGCCTTCCGCGTCTCCGTCGCCTGCGCATACGCCTTGTTCTTCTCCGCAAGCCCCTGCAACAGCGTCAACTTTTTGGCGTTGTCGTACTCAGCGGCTTGATTCACCGCGCCCATTACATTGCTCACAAATCCCATAATCAGTAAAGGCTTGTAGTGATAAATCTCTTCTCCTTCTCCCGCGGATACCCCCTCACAATCGCATTGCTCGCGTCCTGCTGCCGGTCGTGCGTCAACGCCCGCATAAAATGCACCTCGCTCTCCATTTCCAACTGTTGTGCCAACTTCGGCTCACTCGCCACCTTCATCGCCATTTTGCTCGCCATCAAGCACAGCACGCCCTCGTTGAATTCCGGTGCATAATCCGGCAGAGCCCCCTCCGCCGCCGCAAGGTCCGTCTGGTAGCGCACCCGTATCGCCCCATCCTTCGGCACATATCGCACCGGAACCACAATCCCCTCCGTCGTCAGCCGCCAGTCCTCCATCTTAGTCCCGTCCGGCTTGCAAACGTACGTCAACTTCAAACACCCCACAGGCCGCTTGTACACCCTCGCATTCCCCTCCTCGCGCCCTTCTCCTAGCTCCGTCTCCCTCGCCAAAAACGTCCAGTTGTACCTCGCACACGCCAGAGCCAGCACATGCTTGTACCAAAACTCACACACCTTCTGCGTCGGCGAACCCTCCTGGTACTCCGCCTCCCCGAGCTTCTGCAAGGCCAGTGAAAATACGGTATGCTTGTCCATTTGCCCACAAGCCTACCACAAATTTTCACCGCACAAGACTCCAACGGTGTAACCTATCCAAAAAAAATCTCGCCCCATCTCACTCCCTCACATCCGCCTCCCTCGCCGCCCCAGCCACAATCGCCGCCCGAAACTCCGTGTCCACCTCCATCTCAACGCGCTGAACCGCAAACCCTTCCAGCTCTGCCAACTGCTTCGCCGCCTTCAGCCTGTCCGTCATGTCCATGCCCTCGTCCCGCATTGTCTTGGTCAAAAAACTGCGCACCTCCTCCCGCAGAGGAAGCACCTCTTCGCGCGTCTCGGAGAGCAACTGGTCCATAAACTGCCTCATGATTGGTTTTTGCAGGCACCTCGCCGCATTTTGCCCCGCCGTCTTGCGACTCACGCCATACGCTTGCTCATAAGCATCAATCGGCTTCACGCCGCTTGCCACAAGCTTCCCAAACGCCAGCATCTTATCCGTCATCTGCTTCATAATTTCTGAAAAGTCTTGGTTGTTTTCCCCACCCACGCGTACACCATGCTCATGCCCTGCGGAGAAAGCCAATACACCTTCTGCTTGCGGTTATTCCTCCGCTCCATCCGGGCATCCAAAAGCCCAAGCCTACGCAGCCGGTGAACCTGCACGCGTATCGCATTCATCGTGCAGTGAATGTTGGCCATGTAGCAGCTCAGAGTACACCGCCCTCGCAGAGCTGTCAACAGCAGAACGCTCGTCGTCGTCGGGTAGAGCGGCGGCTTCATCGCAGAGCACATAAGGCTCCACGACAACAACCACCGCAGGATTTCATCCGGCTTCACCCGTTCCCTCCTTTCACCCGCCGCAGGATAGCCTCCCTCTCCGCCGCCGCTTCCGCCTCCTCCGCCGGCGTCATCGGCTTTCGCGGTTCGCGCAAAATCCGCTTCGCCTCGTTCAGGCTCATCCGCCCGTCCCCCGGCGTACTGCCGCCCACCTCCTGCATAATCTCGTTCCAATTCTCCACCATCTCCTCCTGCGTCCAGTTTTCCCTCGCCTCCTCATTCGCCGCCTCCTTC
This sequence comes from uncultured Akkermansia sp., assembly GCA_947631435.1. Classification (GTDB taxonomy): domain Bacteria; phylum Verrucomicrobiota; class Verrucomicrobiia; order Verrucomicrobiales; family Akkermansiaceae; genus Akkermansia. The sequence goes on along the minus strand of CANRLM010000009.1, from coordinate 27,535 downwards.
GGCTTCGGTTTCGGGCGGTCAGCCTTCCACCCCGTCTCACGCCTCCACAACTCCGCGTGCCCAAGAACATCCTCCAGGTTTTCGAAAAACTTGATTTGACTCACGGGCCGGTAAAACTTGTTGCGGTACCTGTCCATCGGCGTCCTGTCGTCCAGGTACGCCGCCAGCAGAGCCGCCTTCTCCGCCGCCCCCGGCAGCCTCCCGTAAGCCTCCATCGCCACAGCCTCCACCTTCTCGCTCAGCTTTACAGCTCCTCGCAGAGTCGGAAAAGCCCGGCACATAGCCTCCCTCCATTTTTCAAACTCTCCGCCAGCGGCAGCGGCAGCCGGCGCAGCCGGTTCGCTCCCCGTCGCCTCCGGGGAAACCGTGGTATTGTCACATACTGCTGCTACTATATTATTCTTCTCTTCTCTTACTCTTACTCTGGTCACGCTTTTGTCACAAAAATCCGTGACAGGCGTCACGCTTTCTGTGTGACGCTCCGCGCCGTCTCCGTCACACTTTTTTGTGACACTTGCGCGGCTCCTCGCCTGCCGAAATTGTGCGTCCGCGCGCTTCTTTGCGCTCTCCCCGCAGTGCTTTTCGAAATCTACCGCGCGCACCATACCGCCTTGAATCTCAGCCCATCCGATGCGTACCATTGCCGCCGCAAGTCCCTTCACGCCGAGCATGCCGTCCAGCTCCGCAGGCGTCATTCCCGTGCTCCCGTCCTCGCTCTGTTCGTCCAGCCAGACAAGCCACGAAACCATCGCTCCGAGTGCCGCGATCGGCTTGCATTTTAGCTCCCGCGCCAACAAAAAAACTCGCGGACTTCTCACCAAATTGTGCCGAACTTTGATCCAAGTTTCACTCATTTTCACCTCCGTTTCTGCGCACTTGTTCGTCCAAATAGGCTAGCACCATGCACCCAGCTCGGATAACCTCACTCCTCACGTCTTCGCCCTCCACAAACCTGTCCAACGCCCGGTGCAGCCGGTCCGCTATTTTCTTCACGTACTCCAGCTCCACCGCGGGCATGCTCTTCTCTTGCCTTTGTTGCTCGTCGTTCATAACTCGTCGCTAAAAATAATCTCCATCTCTCCTCCCCGCGCCTTGTCATGCACCCTCTGCACCCCGCCAAACTCCCACGTCGCATCATTCACGCCGAACCCCACCGCGCATCCGTCCAGCACATGCTTACACCGCGCCACAATGTTGTCCGCGTCCGGCTTGATGCCCTTGTAGTACCACACGATGCGGTACCACAAAGGCTTGAAATCCTGCACCTTCCCATCCACCGGCGGCAGGTCGCGCACCGCCTCCGTGGCTGCGATGTACCCGGCATTCCTCTCCTTCTTCTTGATGCCCATTTTTACGTAATTCGCCTTCACAGCCGCCGCCCGCGTGCCGGGCATGCAGCTGTTCGCCTTGTTCTCCGGGTGCGCAAAATTCAGGACAAGCTTCACTTCAACTCCTCCTTTCGTTTCATAGTCTCAAAACGGTATGTCTTCTTCGTCCTCGTAGGGCATAGCGGTCTTTGGCTTGCCGTGCGCCCTCTCAATGTTCTCCATGTTTTGCTTCAGTCTCTGCCGCTCAGCCTCGTTGCGGGCAAGCTGCTCATTGAGCGGTATGCGTACCCCGCGGGACGTCAGCCCGTGCTCCTCCTTCTCCTCCTCCGTCATGGCTCCCGGGTGTGGCACGTCTTCCTTGCGAAGGTACGCCGCCACGCGTGCATACAGCTTGTCCGGCTCATTCCTGTCCGGCTCGTTGTACAGCTGCACCCACAGCTTCTTCCCCTCCACACTCTGCGCGGATATGCTTATTTCCTCCCCCTTCGCAAACTGCTTACCCGTGGCGGCGAGAAACTGCTCAATCTTCCACGCGGCCTTGCTAGTGAGCACCAGGCAGCAGTGGCGTATGTCCACCGTCCGCGTCCGGCTCACCGTCACCTGCAGCGTCATGTCTAGCATCGGGTTCCCGCTGCTCTTACTCGTAGTCTCGATAGCCTCCACAACCATCGCCTGGTACCAACCCGGTGCGATAGCTCCCCCGCCGATAGGTCCCGCCTGGTCGTACGAATTAGTCGTAGTAAATGTAAATGACATAATCAGATTTTTGGTTTATTGTTGTGTATTTTCTTATGTTTTTGGTCTTTTTCTTATGAAAAACGCCCGTTTTTGGAATTATTTCTTCTGTTTTTTGAGCCTCAGTTGCACGCTCCCGCCCACCGTTGTGAACAGGTCCTCCGGCATCTTCTCCTCGCCGTAAACCTCCTTCCACTTCTCCTCCACGTCCTTCACAGGAAGCATCGGGCAGATGGAAAGTATGCGCTGCCACCCCAGCCGGTCCATGTACCGCCCAAGTGCCAGCGGCATAACCTTCCGCTGCCCTGCCACCACCACCCGCGTGAAGTACGGATCCTCCACCGCAGGTGCGCCCTCAGCAGGCGTCAGCGCAGTCTTCAGCCGCTTCTTCAGCTCGTCCGCCCAATCATTCACAACGTTAAGCTTGCTCAAAAACTCGTGCGCCTTCCCGTGGTCCGTCAGCATACCCTGCATCACGTCCGGAAGATCGCCCTTACTCTTCGCCGCCGGTGTGCAGGCAGGCAGGGCAGGGGTCTCCTGCACCTCCGCCACCGCCCCCGTCACCACCGGGCACGTCGCAAACTTCGAGCACCATTTGCAGTAGTCGCAATGTTCCGGCACCTTCGGCTTCGCCACCACCTCCTCCACAATCCGCCTCGCCTCGTCCGCCGTGAAACTGTGCCCCACGATAGCCCGTTGGTCAACAAACAGCAAATACGCCGTCCATGAGTCCGCAAAATACTCCTCCATGCAGGAGAGTGCATACGCCGCCATTTGCTCCTTGTAGTTTCGCACCTGCCCGCTCTTAAAGTCCACCAGGAATGCGCCTTCTACGCACAACGCGTCCATGGTCCCGTCCTTCACCCCGTGCACCTGGCTCACCGCCCGCAGTTTCGCCTCGTCGGTCTCGATGAACAACTCCCCGTCGTGACTCACGCTCTCCAACTGCTCAATGGCCCATATCACAGCGTCCTTCTCCTCCGTGTCGGCAAGCTCCGGCAGCTCCTCCTCGCCATACGCCGTCCCCACCATCCGCGCCCACATCACGCGGATGGCTTTGTCAATCCTCGTCCCCCTCTCCGCCGCCTCACTCGTCCCCGGCGCCCCCTCGTAGCACCGACAGCACGCCAGCTTCGGCAACGCACTCGGCCGCACCAACTCCTCACTCGACTTCATGCCTCACCTCCTTTCTGGCCAAGGTTGTCGAAAAAACTATACAACATCGTTCGCACAACAACAGGGACACGTCTCGACGCCTCGCGACAATAAACATGAAGCGAATGTATATTGACCCCTGTCCCCTCCGCTATCTCTTGGTAGGTTAACTGCGACTTGAACTTCGCATACTTAACCCATTCGCGAAACGCCTTCGACTCCTTCAACGTCAGCTTCGTTTCGTACAGCTTCTTATTGCGTCGCGGCTTCTCCTTCTCGGGCTTCGCCGGCTTGCAAGTCACCACTTTCTCACACTCCGAAAGCGTTACAGTTTCGATGGCTCGTAGCTCCAGCACATAGCTCTTCTTCGCGTACATGTCCGTCCACCGGTACATCTCGCCCGGCGTGAAATTAGGATTCTCCGCCACCCGAAGCTCCCCTATCGGAAGAACGATGGAATAATTACTCAGCTTCATACCTCTTCCTCCTTTCTATATCCCGCGAACCTCCGGTTCGCCGAATTTCCCAATTCGTAACTCGTAATTCGTAATTCGTAATTCCCCTTCATGCCGCCCTCCTTTCCGCTTTCCAAGCTTTCGCCTTCGCTACCGCCGCTTCCCGCCGCGTTTCCAGCGCCTGCTTCACCGCCTCAGGAAGCTTGTCCAGCCCTTCACCGGCTTGCAATTTCCCGGTCGCCACAAAAAACTCCACCAGCAACGCGTCCTCCGTGTCGCGCATATTTGTCACAACCTCAGCTGCGGCATTTGTCACAACCTCCCCCTGCGGCGAAGCCGCCGAATTCTCAATTCGTAATTCGTAATTCGGAACTCGTAATCCATCCGGCTCCGCGAACAGCGCAGCCAACACCCCCGCCTCCATCGGCAACTCCGCGGGCAGTCCAAACCTGTTCTTCGCCTCCCACGCCGGAGTCGGAACCGTGGATACCACCCGCGTCGCCTCATTCGCCCCACCCACAAGCCGCTTCTTCTCCTGGTCCACCGCGATTTGATAATGGCAGAACAAAAGCGTGTCGCACCACTCTTTCACGTACTCCCTCGCCGTCTCAGCCTGCTTATTCGGCGCGCATATTTTTATGAGATACTTGTTGTACTCCGTATTATCCGGCGGCACAATACGATCAACCTTCGCATGGCAAATTACACACACGTTGAAGCCCACTCGCATGAGTTTATCGAAGCCGTCAAACAATGCGCGGAATTTCTCGGAGGCTACCGTGTACCCCTTCCCATAACCCGCTTGCTCGATGCTCTTCCAACTGTTCTCCGAGCACACATAGTCCGCGCACATCACCCATAGCCTGTCCGCCGTGTCCAGCACCACCGACTTATACTCGCACGTCCCCGCCTTCGCCTCGGCAAGCAAAGCCGCCATAGCCTCGCGCAGGTCGTCAATACTCCTCACCGGCACACGGTCCACGTCCAACTGGCATGTCCCGTCCTCCGTGTCCAGGAACAGCGGCGCCGGCATATTATTCGCCGCCAGCGTACTCTTCCCAATTCCCTCAGGCCCATAGATAACCACGCGTTGCGCGCGGCTCTGCCGTCCTTTTTTTATGTTGAGCGTTGTCATATTTATTTCATATGCTTGAGAGATTGCTTATTTCATGGGACTTCCGTCCAGCTGCCGGGCACTACCCCGGCGACGTATGAAACCCCGCTCGCGCTCTCTCGTTCACGCGCGGGTAAAGAACCGCCCTCACCATGAGAGCTGGACGAAAAATCTTCCTGCGGCTCCTCCCCCGCCGCCAACTCCGGAAACAACCTCCCCGCCCTCTCCAAAATAGCCCTCCGCAGCCTCACCACCCTCTCATTCTCCTCCCTTATTGCCTCCTCATACCTCTCCTCAGTCCCCCTCTTCGCCTCCACCCACTTCTCAGAATCATCAAAATACACATCCCCGATCCGCTTCATCTCCTCCTCCCTCTCCTCCTCCATCTTCGCGCACCTCTCCTCCACATCCCTCTCCACAAACGGCACCAGCCGAATCAGCACCTCAATCTCCCGTCGCTCCAACTCCCCTGGATAATCCACAAACGTCACAGCGTCGTTAAACATCTCCCCTACTCCTGCTCGTAAATCTATATCCATTATTTCTCGCCTCCTTTCTTCTCAGAAATAGAATCGAAAAACGCATCATGGCAGCGCACACAGCAAAAATCGCACACACTTTCACTCCCGAACGTCTCCTTCAACCAGTTTTTCGAGTCGCTGTGCGGCACGTCCTTCCACGTATCCCCCGGAAAATAATTCACCTCTTTCCCGCACCAATCGCACCTCAACACCACTACAACCTTCTCCAAAATCATGCCTTGCCTCCTTTCTTCGCTAGATACTTATCATTGCACTCACCACAGCAAAAATAATGCACCTTATTTTTTATTTTTGCTTTCCTCCATCCTTCACAGATTGCATTTCCGATCAATGAGTATCGCCTCGTGAATTCTGAGACGTCTGCACAATCTATGAACGTCACGCCGCAGTAGTCGCATGTGAGCGTGTACACTTTCATAGTCTTAAACTTAATCATCTTGCGCTCCTTTCCCTTAAATACCTCTCCTGCGCCGCCCTGGTGTCAGCCCATTGGTCACACCAGCAAGCCCACTCCACCCTCTCCCGCCTCTCCGCCTCCGCTGCATTCTTCCCATGCTTCACCCCAGCCTCAAACACCGTCCCCTCCACCAGCATCACAACCAGCAGAGCGATGCTCCCCAGCACTCCAACCAACGCCCACTCCAAAAGATCATCACGTATCATAATTCGTAATTCGTAATTCGTAATTCGTAACTCGTAATTCGTAACTCGTAATTCGTAACTCGTAATTCGTAATTCGTAATTCGTAATTCATCTGATGCTCGTCCGCACCGGCACGCAGTCCAACAGCGCCCGCCGAAAGTCCGCCACATTCACCCTCGTCTGCCTCGGCCCCAGCTCCAGCACCCGCACCTCGTGCGTCTCCTGCAGCCTCCCGATAAGCTCCACCATACCTTTGTAGCTCAGCTCATAATTCTTCGCCAGCGTCCCAATGCTCGCATACTCATACCCCTTTAACTCCACCACCCGCATAAGCTCATCCCCTCTCGCTGCCTTCGTCGTCATGCCTTCCCTCCTTTTAGTTGTTCCCTTCCAACTGCTCCTGCAACATAGCCCGCACTTGCCCTGCCACCGACCTGTTATTCTTCACCGCCAGCTCCTTCAACGCCTCAAACATTTTCACGGGGAAAATAACCGTCGTCGGCTTCACTTTCTTTTCTTTCTTCATTTTCGTAGCTTGTTATGGGTGTCTGACACCCGCTGGTCTTTTTATGGGTGTCTGACACCCGTAGCGTTATTTACTCGTTCCTTTCAGTCTATTTTCAAGCAATCTCTTCACCAGTTCATTTGCTGAAACCCCTGACCGTTTCGCTTCCTCCTCTATCCCTCGCCATATGTCTTCCTCTACGGTAAAAGTGAGGTTCTTCTTAAATGGGTGTCTGACACCCGCCGGATTTCTCCTGCTCGTTGCGTTAGTCATAATTATTTTTGAGTTTTAGTTTTCTTTTGCTGTTTCTGTTGCAAGTAATCGGTAAGGGTTTCACGGACTACCTCCAGCCTGTTCTTCCCTACCTTCTCACTCTCCACTTTCAACGCTTCCAAAAGGTCGTTTGGCAGAGTGATGGTAATTCTTCTCACGTCTTTCGCCCGCTGATTAGCCATGCGCCTATATTAGTGGGTGTCCGACACCTTGTCAAACATTTTTCTCCCCTTTTTTGCACTTTTTTCTTACTTCCTCATTATCAACGCATATTTTTTTCTTCCCTCTTTCTTCGCCTCGTGCTACAATACCTACGCTATGAAAACTCTACTACTCGCTCCAATCCTCGCCTTCTCCCTTCTCGCCTCCGCTGCCGCGCCGGACTCCGCTTCCGCCGCCTCCGGTCGCTACTGGATATCCTCAACCGGAAAAACGCACAACTCCTCCTGCCGCTACTACGCCAACTGCAAGGGCTTCTTCAGCGACACCCCTTCCGGCGATAACTGCAAAATCTGCGGCGGAGCACGCTAATACGCCGACTATGAAAACTCTCCTCGCCGTCCTGAAATACCTGGGCTGCTTCATAACAGCCTTCTTGGTCTTTCTTATCGGCCTTTGCCTTATCGGCTTTATCACCGTTTCTTTTGTCAATTTTCTTACCGATTTTCTCGTTTCTTCTTTTGGTTTAGAAAAAATAAAAACTTTCCTAACTCCCGTAAAAGACCCAAGCTTTGGATACCAATCTTTAACGGAAGATGTTTTAAAACCTTTCTTCCTGCTTTTCGCCTTTATTTTTTTAGTCAAGCGACTCATATTCGGCTTACGCAAACGCTTCGCTAAAACAGCAGAGACTCATTCCTGCCTCCCGGCTATACTTATCACCGGCGCTAAAGAAGGCCTTTATTGGACCGCCGTCTGGGGCTGTTTGTACGTTGCTTTTTCTATTATTTGCGGTTGCCTGCTCTTCCTTCTTTTAACTAAATCCCCCGCCGCCCCTCAAACGGCTTGCGCCGCAGGTCTATTTTCGGCTTTTTGTAGTGCGGGATGGCGGGGGCGCCGGTGCGGCCGATAAGTCCGCGGTCGTTTGCTACCGCCATGTAGCGGAAGGAGTCCGCGGCGTGGGAGAAGGAGTCGTGCACCGGCATTTCATGGACGACGCCGTTCGCGCCCGTCGGCGCGGTGCGGTAGCTCTCCAGCGAGGCGAGGCCGGACGGCGATTCGATGCCGTTCACCTTCGTGGTCTCCGCACAGCGTGCATGAAAGACGCAGTGGCGCAGGAAGCGGCGCGTCAGCTCAATGTCCAGCCACAGGTCGGTGGTGCGAGGGAGAATGACGGGGTTGATGCCCTGCGCCATGAGGTGGTCGGCGTACGATTTGAGCTGCGGGTCGCGCTTCGCGGCGTCGTGCGGAAGGAAGTGCTTGAAAATACTCTGCCCGTGGACAGCCTCCCACGAGCGCACCACGGATATGTAATGCGAGAGCGGCTGGTTGTTCGTGGAGTGGCAGTCCAGCAGGTAGAAACGCCCGTCCGCCCCCGGCTGCATGAGCCAGAGCGACGTGTTGTCCGACATCCCGATATCCCAGCTGACATACAGCGGGTGCTCGTCGTCGGCTTCAAAGGAGCAGTTGAGCCTCCCCTCCGTCCGCAGGTCGGTGAGAATGGCGGCGTAGATGGCGCCCTCCACTTTCGCGCGCCACGCCTCCTCCGGGATGGAGGGGTACTCTTGGAACACTCCGACGCCCTGCGTCGCCCACTGCGCGCAGTACCAGCGCTTCTGCGCGTCGGTCAGCGTGATGCCGTGGTTCTTCTGCAGGTCGGCGAAGTAGTCTGCCTGCTCCCGCGAGAGCACGAGGGGCAGAGGCGATTCAATTTTGTAGTCGGGGTGCCGCCACCAGGTGTAGAAGAAGAAGCGAAACTCCAGGTTGTTCAGCTTTTTCTTTCCGCAGTTGTCCATGGCTTCGCGGATGAGGCGGTAGTTTTCCCCCGCCGGGCCCCCTTCGTGCGTGCTCTCCATCACGACGATGCCGTCGGCGGAGACGGCGTTGATGGACCCGCGGAGGATGCCGCGCGCCTTCCCGGGGTTCGCCGCCGCCACAGCGCCAAACTCCGAGATGTGCAGGAATTGAAGCGTGCCGCCGCGTATGTTGCAGGAAATACGCACGCTGTTGCGCCCCGCGAAGTCCGCGCGGTTGGAGATAAACCTGGCGTTCGCGTTGGCGTGCAGAGAACGAGAAAATTTCTCGATATTCTCGCGGTCGGAGGGGTCGGTCAGCCAGTCCTCCCCGTTGGCGGGAGGCTGCGCCAGGCAGTCGTACGCAAAGCGTATTTTCGCCAGCTTCTCCTGCGCGTCCACGAGCGTCTTGTCGTTGATGCCCGCCTTCCAGTTGTTCTTGAAAAGAAGCCCGTCAAGGATGAGCAGCGAGACGAGAGTGGAGAAGCCCAGCTGCCGAGCCTTCAAGATGTTGTTCCGGTACCACAGGTGCTGAAGGAAGTCTTTCTGCGCCCAGTTCAAGCGAAACCGGCATGGCGGCAAATCCTTGCGCTCTATCCAGTAGAGGTGATTAAACCGCCACTCCCTGTTCTCCCAGCAGTTCTCATACCACTCCGCCATCAGTACAGCTTGATGCCCGCCAGCGCGTTCATTTTGTCCGCCGTTTCGCGGTATTTAGGGTGGTTCGGGTTCATAAGGATGTCATGCACCTCATTCTCCGGGTCGCTCATGATGCGCTCATACTCTTCCTTCCCGCCGATGGCAGGCGCGGGCGAGTTGACGCCGATGGAGGGGTGTTCGCCGAGACGCGAGAGCAGATGATTCACGAGGAGAAAAGCCTCCGGGCGCATGTACGCCTGGCGTTGCACGTTGTCGAGCCCCATTTCATTCGCAAACTGGTTGAGAGCCTGGCACGTCGCTCCGAGTTTCTTGTCGAAGTCTTTTCCCCATAACTCCTGCAGAGCGGCGAATTCTTTTTCGTTGTTCTGCTTGTTTTTCTCGGTGTAGTAGTCCAGCACGGAGGAAACGAACTTGCCCGCGCCTTCCGCCGTCAGCCCGGCTTTTTGAGCAAGGTCGTTGATGGCGGTGCGTTCGTCGTCCGTCCCGCGCCAGTTGGAGCCGTAGTCCGGGGCGTATTCGGTGGTCGTCTCCGTCTGCGTGGCGGCGTCCTGCGGCGTTTCCTGTTTCGCGGCGTTCGCCGTGAAGTCAAACGGGTTGCCGTTCGTGGTCTGCTGTTCGGTGTTCTCCGTGGCGGGGGCTGTCACTTCCGGCGTCACGTCGGCTGTCTGGGTTGCGTTGTCTTCGGTCATGGTGTGGTTTGGTTATGATTTCCCGGCGATTTCTCTGCCGGTCTTGCGCATTGCGCGAAGGGTTTTGTAGAAAGTCTGCCGCCCGTCGTTGGAAGCGGCAATGAGGCAAATAGTCTGCGCGTCGTACGGCACGGGGCGCACGCGTTTCGGGTTGGCGGGGTCCGGCTCGCGGAATTGGAAGGTCGCAAGCTCCTCCTTCGCCAGCGCCGTTATAATCTCCCACGCTTCTTTAGTTATGCCGTCGTAGAGAGCCTTGCAGCGCAGGTTGTAATTCTGCGCGGACTGCTCAGCGGCTTCGTTAGCCGTGCTTTCTTGTTGGTCCGTTTTCTTCGTTGCCATAATTATCCGTTGCGTTGGGCGTCGGCAGACGCCATGGAGTTATCCGCCTGCGCGAGTTGCGCCGCCATGGCGGCCTGTTGTTGCGCCGCGATAGCCGCCTGCCGCTGCTCGGCGATAGCGCGTGCTTCTTTCGGCGTGCGCAGGCATTCGGAGGGGACGTTGCTCTCGTCGGTCATGTAGCGCATGCACTCCGTGGATTTGAAAAGGTCCATCCAGGCGGGGTCCTGTGTCTGCGCCGCCATCTGCGAGGCGTAGGAAAGCGCCTCTTGCAGCCCCTGCTGCTTGTTGCTCTCCAGCGCTTTCGCAAGCCGTCCCAGATACGAGACGCCGGGAGCCAGCACGCGCATTTTGTTCTCGCCCACGGTGCGCAGTAGTTGTTCCGTCGGCATATTCTCCTGCGGCAGTTTGCCGTGCCGCAAAAGCAGGCAGAAGATGCGGTCCATGAACGGCGTGAAGTCCGCGGTGTACTGCGCGAAGCTCCCTGCGTAGGTCATAAGCTTCTCGCGTTCGCGCGCCTGCACTTCCGTGGCGCTCATGGTGCGTTCCACCTGCGAGACGGTTTGCAGCACGTCGGTGTAGAGGCAGGCGTCAATCTCCGCATGGTCTTGTTCGCGGAGTTGCACCAGCCCTTCCAAACGCCCGCCGGAAGCCCATTCGCGCGGCACGGACGAGGCGTCGTAATTAGGCGGCAGCACGGTGACGCCGCCGGCGTTCATGTCCAGCTCCTCCACGAGGTCGGCGGGCACAAGCACGCGCGGGTCTGCTTGAAGTTTGGCAAGGCGGTTAATGCTCTCCTCAAGCTGGATGCAGTCCTCTATTTGGTCCACGCAGTTTGCCAAAATGGACTCGCCGAACACCTGGTTGCTGTACTTCCTCCAACGCGTCACGAGGTACGGAAACTCCGGGCAACCTTCTTCCAGCAGCACGGTCTTGGTGGTCGGGTCGATGTACACCGAGGCAAACGACATGAGCTTCGGGTTGGCGTAGAGGTCGTAGTTGCCCTGGTCCGCAATATCGCGCGGCACGACGAGGTGCCAGACTTCAAACTGGTCAGAATACCGCTTGTCGTGGCTCCGGTACGCTGACTGCATGTTGGTGGAGAGTTTTTTGAAATCGAACTTCTGCGCGAGCTGGTGCGGCGTCATGTGAAACTTCCGCACGAAGGTGTCAATCCGATGCACCTCATTCTCCGCCATGGCGTACGTGCCCATGGGAATGTGAGTGAACACAAGCGCGTTGTCGATGAACTCCGCAAGCGCGGCTCCCGTGCCGGTTGCGGCGTGGTCGAGCGTCTGCGTGTCCATGCAGGGGTAGAAGTTGCTTTTTTCCAGCTCCCGCTGCACGGCCTGCGTGGCGCGCTTGAACCAGTCCTTGACGTCCACGGAGTCGTTTTCGTCGGTCGGTCCCAGCGAAAACCAGTTGACGCCGCGCGGCATGATGAATGAGACGTGCGCCGCGGCGTACTTCAGCAAGTCGGTCTTCGCGCGTGAGCAGATGCGGTGCGGCAGTCCGTCGTCCGGCATTTCCGTAAGAGCTGAAACAGAGATAAGCCGTGGCACCACGTGGCGCACGCACCTCTGCCAATTCCCCGTCTGCGCTTGCGCAAAGAGGGAAGAAGCAATGCGGTAGTAGTCGAGGTTCGTCATAAGCCTCCGAGTTTGGTGCGCCCTGTGCCCAGAGAGGAGAGCAGCGACCCGCCGCGCACGGTGGACGCCAGTCCCTGCCGTCTGCGCGCTGCCGCCTGGCTCTGCTCTTCACCGGCCCGTGCCACGTCCGTCACGTTTTTTTCCGGGTCCGGCGCCGCTCTGCCGACGTTCACATTGCGCGCCGCCGCTTCCCGCGCCGCTGCCTGCTGCGCGGATGCCGCCTTTTTCTGCTGGTGGTTACCCACAGCGGCGGAGACGCCGGCCGACGCCGCCGATAGGACACCGCTCACAATGCCAACTACTGCTGCTGTTTCGAGTCCCATGGTCGTTAATTGTTTGTGTAAACTTCTCTGATGCACCGGTCAATAATCCCCGGCATCCTCCTCTCCCACTCCCCGCTCAGTAAAGCTTGCGTAAACAACTGGCAATCCGTCTCATTGCTCCCGGCAAAACACACCTCAACCATAAAAAACGGCATGCGAGATTTGCGAAAAGCCTCCGTCCCGCGGTTGTCGGGCGTCGGAACCGCCAGCGCGCCGTCCCCGTGCAGTTGCGTCCCCAGCAGCCCCGCAACCCTCTGCGCAAGCTGCCACGCAAAAACCTTCCCCGTCGCAGACGCATGCCAGTACATAACCTCCGTGCCATTCGCCGCAGGAGAAGCCGAATTAAAATGAAACTCCAGCGCCAAATCAGCCCCCACCGCATTCGCCGCCTTCGCCGAGTACGACGGCGTCGTCCCGCCCGCGTCCGTCCTCTGCGTCCGCACCACATCGTAGCCAAGCTCCCTCAGCCCCTTCGCCAACAGCGGAATATACCACGTCGCCAAACACCACTCCCCATACCCCTTAAAATGCCCGCAGCACATCGAGCTCCCCTCCCTCTCCTGCGCGTGCCCCGGTAACAATGCAATTCTCATAACTTGAATAAGTCGTTAGATTGTGTTAGAATCCTCCTGTCGGTCTCTGCAAAAGCCGGCAAAAAACAAAATGATTAAGACCAAATGCAACGCGATGGCCATAAGCCCTCTGCTTATGGAATGGGTTATCGAGGCTCTCTTCCTCATGTACCATCTGCTGTTGTGAGTAGCCTCCCGCCCTGTCCCCGAAAGGGGGCAGGCAACGGGGCTAAAATTTTCTCTTGACTCTCTCATCTCTCCATGTTTTAATAAATCCGAACAAGAAATCTTGATCATTTTTTCCTACCCGCCGGGGCGTTGCAGCGCTTAACTCGGCGGGTAGGTTTTTTTATGGTGGGGACTTGGATTTAAGCTCCAAATTCTGCACGCGGATATTGAGCTCCCGCAGCTCCTGCGCAATCTGCAAATTCGTCTGCGTCTGGCTCAGCATGAGGTTACGAAGGTCGTGGTAAAGGAACCCGGCGGCCACCAACCCTATACACGCCAGCACCATCTGCGGCTTCTCACAAAGCTGCCGCCATGCATAGCTGTACAGCGGCTCACCGGGCTCTCTTTTACACATCTCTTTTCTTCCTTTTTTTCCTCTCCACGCCTTCGCGTAGAAAACTTTATTTACTTCGTCACCTGCACCGGCGCCACAGCACCCGCCGCCTGCACAGTACCGTCCGGCAGCTTCGTAAAGCTCACCGTACAACCCGACGCCGTCGCCAAATACCACCCCGCAACCGCGCCCACAATCGCGCCTGCCAGCACACGCGCCAGCGTGCCGGGCACCCCCCAGCCCGTCAGCGCCTTCACCAGCCACCCGGCTGCCTTCTCTGCTTTCTCATGTTTTTCTTCTGTCATGGTGTTGTTTGAATTACGAGTTGCGAATTACGAGTTACGAATTACGAAAATAGTTTTTGATTTACCAATAAGTGCTTTCCAGATATACTTCGAATGGTCGGGTTAAAAGCTCTGATAGTTTGATGCATCCGGACCCGGCGACACTATTCGCATCTCCTCGTAGTATATACCCCATACCGGCTTCACCTTCCGTCTGTGACGCCAGGTCAGAGTCTTTACTGAAGAATAATATACTAAGGTTCCCCATATTGATGACTGTGGTAAAATGATAATCCATGTTAGCACCAGAGCCAAGAGCGACAGAGTATTCACCGGTCGCATTGCTTCCTATTGCGACTGAGTGGTCTCCCGCTAACTCATCGTTTCCAATACTGATTGCGTGTTTAATGTTTTCAAAAGGAGGAATAAACGAACCGTCGTTATAACTTACTCTCCCAATTATTACAGAGTCACTCAACGGTAAGTCTTTAAGCGGGTCGAAGTCTATCTCCATCCAGGAAGGATTACTTATTACTATATTTGAATCTCCTTGAATCGCTCTTTTTCCTATCACAACGTTATAAGTACCGTCAGATTTTGAAGAATTGCCTATTACTATATTGTCATTATCGGTTGAAGCAGCGTCATTTCCTATCACAACGGCTTTCTCGGTTAGAGAAGCATTTTTTCCTATTTTAACGCCTGAGTCCGAGATAGAAACGTAACCGCCGTCGCCGGTTTCCCCTTTTTCACCCTTGATATTAACCTCCTGCGGATTCTGTAAATTCCCATCATTCGTCCAGGAAAGAACACCTTCCTCCGAGACATGAGGTGTAAACGTCACCCCATTCTTCCCCGGTGTGCCGGCAGATCCCGCTGGACCGGTAGGCCCGGAAGGCCCTTGAGGGCCTTTGATATTTACGCTCGCGGGGTTCATGAGGCCGCCGGAGTTGGACCAGGTGAGCAGCCCGTAGGAGTCTACGTTTGGCATGAAGGTGGTGCCGTCTTTGCCTGGGGCTCCGTCGGAGCCCGGTTTTCCGTCGGAGCCGTTTTGTCCGTCCTTCCCGGCTGGCCCTGGTTCGCCTTTGAGGCTTGCCAGGAATTCCGTTGCGCCGCCATGGTTTCCTTCGTCCAGCCAGATTTGCAGGGCGCTTTTGCCGTCTGCCCCGGCGGGGCCGGCAAGACCAGCAGGGCCGGCAGGACCGGCAGGGCCGGCAGCACCCTCGGGACCTTGTGCGCCGTCTGCTCCTTTGATGTTCACTTCCGAGGGATTCTCTAACTGCCCGTTGTTCGTCCAGGAAAGAACCCCCTCCTCCGAGACATGAGGAGTGAACGTCACGCCGTCGTCACCTTTGTCGCCTTTTGGGCCGGGAACGGAGACGACGCCATCCACGCCGCCACCTTGAAGGAGAGCCGTGAGGCCGTCTTTGTTGTCGTGGACAAATTGCAAATCGGTCGTCTGGTCTTCCGTCAGCTCAGCGTCCTTGCCCGCAGCTCCCGCAGGACCGGCGGGACCGGCAGGACCGGCAGGACCGGCAGGACCGGCAGGGCCGGCAGCACCCTCGGGACCTTGTGCGCCGTCTGCTCCTTTGATGTTCACTTCCGAGGGATTCTCTAACTGCCCGTTGTTCGTCCAGGAAAGAACCCCCTCCTCCGAGACATGAGGAGTGAACGTCACGCCGTCGTCACCTTTGTCGCCTTTCGGGCCGGGAACGGAGACGACGCCGTCCCCGCCGCTTTGCAGGAGAGTTGTGAGTTGCTCGTGTTCCTCTTGGTTCAAGTGAGCGACGGAGTCCTGTTTATGCTCGTTGAGGACGGTGAGGGGAGCGGCAGCCTCGGCTTTTGCCAGGGCGCTTGCCGTGTCCGCGGCGGCGGTGTTCCATTTATCGCGCTCTCCGTTTTGGAGGTGGGCATTGGTGTCGTCCACGTGCGAAGCTGGGGCGAATTTTTCCTGCTGCGCCGGGGCAAGAATGGAGAGGGTTGCGGCTGGGACAAAGTTAGTGAGGCCACCCGTCTTGCCTACGACACCGCTCTCGGAGTCTTCTTCAAGGCGAGCAAAGACCCGCAGGCCAAACAACTTCCAGTCCTCGGAAGGCCAGATGCCCTCAGCCTCTGTAAGGAGAGCGAAGCGCAGCGGGCGCCCGGAAAGAGGAAGCTCGTCGAAGAGCCACGTCTTGGATTGGCCGATTTCCTGAGTGACGGTGTTGGAGGAGGAGCCCAGGCGGGAGTAAGAGTCGTCTTCGGCATCCTTCTCCCAGACGCCGAGATAGAGAGGTTCCGTCGCTATCTCGTTCTTGGAGCTGGAGCGGCAGGTGAGGCTCACGGCGGTGAGCTTGCCTTCCTGTGTGTAACGGCTGCCGAGCTGGATGTATTTGGCGTTGGCATTTGCCGTGCCTTCGCCGGTCGTAAGCTCCACGACGCCATCGGCTTTTAAAGCTTCCTGGACCGCCTCGGCAATCTCCCTGCGCAGGGTGTCTTCGTCCATCGAGCCCGGGTCGCCTTTATCGCCCTTTTCGCCGCGTTCACCCGGGGCGCCGGGTTCGCCTGGCTCGCCTTTGAGGCTTGCTAAGAATTCATCTACTCCGCCTTCGTTTCCTTGTTCCTGCCAGATTTGCAGGGCGCTCTTGCCGTCTGTGCCGTCGCGGCCGTCGCCGCCCGTGAAGAGGGCCCGAGCGACGGACCAAGAACCGATGAGCGGCTTAGCGACATGAGTGTTACCGGAGACGGCCTCGCTGATTTCGCTATCCGAGGCGTTGCCGACCATGCCGCCCATGAAGAGCGGCAGATTGGCCCAGTTGAGGCTCTTCGCATCCGCCGGGACGAGGACGGGGACCAGGCGCACGGCGCGCCCCTCTACCAGGAACAAGTGGTCGAAGTGCCAGGTGTCGTAGCCGTTGATGGTCTGGCGAACGGCATCCGTCGACACACCGATTAACGCCGGTTTTTGGTCATTGGTAAACACGGCCAGATAGACGGGGCTTTCCGCCACGCCGTTGGCGGCGTTGGTGCGGCAACGCAGAGTGATGGCAGCGATGCGCCCGCTGGGGACGCGGCTGCCGTCCAGCACGGCGTATTTGTAGGTAAGGCTGATGCCATTGACATCCGAAATTTGCTGTTCAGAGACGGTCTGGGGGTCGAAGAAGAGATCGACGACCTCGTTTTGAATCACATCTTCCAGGGTGTCTACGTCAAATGAGGTGCCTCCGCCCTCACCTTCACCCAGCGGAACGGAGGCGTTAGCAAAAGGGACGACAGCAGCGGTGGGGTCCGAGACAATAACCTCGGAAGAAATAGCCTGGAAGGATTTTTGCCCGCCGTTGATGAGCGAGACGAGAGTGATGGACGAGCCGTTTTCTGTGTTGGCAACGACAGAGCAGGTTGCAGAAGCAGATACGGTGTAAGCAACGCCGGGAATGGTTTTGACTATCATGGTCGGTATAAGTTTTACCCGTATTTTGCCAGAAAAAATTTTTTGAGAAGACTCCAACGGTGTAACATAACCGCGCTAAAAAGTTTGAGCGCAGAGAATCAATAGATAACAAATAAAAAAAATTTTAGAGGGCGAGGGGAAAGTAAAAAAAAACGATAAGTTACACCGTTGGAGTCTTGTCTTGAGAAAAAATGTGGCATGCTGAAAGGCATGGAACTTGATTTTTTGGGAGCAGAGCAGAACTTGAGCGTGCTGGCCGGGGCACAGCCGGACTACAACATCCGCTTTTTTAACGACGATGGGAAAGCGACGGACCTTTCCGACGTGACATTCGACGGGTTGGTGAGCTTTCCAGATGGGCACACGGAGGAGATGGACATCACGCAGGATGATGACACGAGCATGCTGCACGTGGTTTTCCCGCTGCTCACGGAGGTGAACAGCTACACGTGGGAGATACGATCCGTGAGCGTGGCCGGGGAGCGATTGAGAATAGCCCACGGGAAGATAGGCGTGTTGCCGACTGACCTTGACCTCACGCCGGATGAGATTGAGCAGACGGAGACGAAGACGCTTTCAGCCTACCTGCCCGGGAAGGCGCAGGCGCACGTGATGATGGTGTGGAAGGCGACGACGACAGCGGCAATGGCGGCGGAGCGGGCCGTGACAGCGGCGATGGATGCCCTCCAGCACGCCAACGACGCCGAGGCAAGCGCCAAGAGGGCGGAGGAGGCGGAGAAGAGGCTGGAGAGCTCGCTGGACGAGGCAGTGAAGGAAGCGACGGCGGAGGCCAAGGGCTACCGCGACGAAGCGAAGGAGGCTGCGGACAATGTGCACAAGGCGATAGAGAATGCTGTGGAAGGCGTGGTGGACGAAGCGACGGCGGAGGCGAAGGGGTATGCAGAAGCGGCGAAGCAGAGCGCGGAGGAGGCGGCGGAGAGCGCGGGCGAAGCGCAGGGGGCTGTGGACGAGGTGAAGGGCAGCGCGCAGGAGCTGGCGAACGCGGCGACAAAGGACATCCGCGACCAGGTGACGGAGCTGGTGGAGGACGTGCGCGCGACGCGGCAAGAGACGGAGGCGACAGTGCGGCGTTTGGAGCTGTTTTTGGTAGAGTTTGAGGATAATGTGCGTTCGGTGGTGTGGGTGGACCCTGAGACGGAGCATTTGTTTATCGGCGGGGTGGACACGATGGTGAAAATCACAGGGGAGGACGGCAAGAGCCCGTATGTTGACAGCGAGGGGCACTGGAGGTACTGGGATGACGAATCGCAGCAGTGGCTGGACGGCGGCCCGGCTCGCGGGGAAGACGGCTTTGCCCCCTATATCAACTCGGAGGGGTACATGGTGTACAGAGACCCGCTGACAGGGGAAGTGCGCACGAGTACGCAGAGGGTGTATGGAGTTGATGGTCGACCCGGGGAAGCGGTGCGGCGCATCATCGTTCAAAGTTACGAAGAGATACCGCAGGACGGGGAGACCTGCAACGGCGGGGTGTATTACTACGTGGCGCAGCAGGATGCGCCGCCGGTGGCAATCTTCACGCCTGAGGCGGAGAGGAGGGAGAGCGGCTCCATGTTTGTGAACGGGAAGAGCGTGGCTCTGCCGCCGGCAAGTATGGGGCAGACGGAGGCGGCGAGGCAACTCGTGCTGAGTTTGCGCGAGGTTTTTCCGGAGGCGGTGGTGGAGTACGACCCGGAGACGGATTCCGCCATCCTTATCGGCGACGTGCCATATTGGCAGGTGCGCGGGCTACCGGCGGATGAATGGACTCTGACGCAGCACGTGCGCATGCACCGCGACGGATACGACGTCTACGCCTGGCTGGAACAGCCGGACGGAACCGCGAGCTGGGTGCGCATCGGCGAGGCGAATGACATAGCGACGGCGGAGGTGTACGGGCTTACGAAGCTGGGGACCGACATCACCATCGAGAAAGGAGCACCTGTTGGGACGGATGAGCACGGTCAGATGCGAGTTCCTGTCGCGCAAACCACAGTGCAGGGGACAGTGCAGCTCTCGGTTGAAGGGAGTCTGGAGGACGGCGTGGGGGGCATCGGCGTGGACGACCAAGGGCGCATCTGGGCGAGGCGGGCGAGCCGCGACACGTACGGGGTGGTAAAGCCGAGCTACACGGGGAATTTGGAGAGCGCACCGGTCATCGGGATGGATGACGAGGGGCGCATGCAGATACCGTTTGCCACGCTGGGGCAGGCTGGGGTGATACGGCTGGGGTCCATGTATGGGCAGGCGAACCCGATACCGTTCCGCGTGGGCGTAGGGGCGGATGAGGAGCATCATCTGGCGAATAATCTGGTGTACGGCGGGGCGATTCAGCACATGCAGCCGAGCGGCTGGGCGGCGCGGAATATGAAGTGGCTGGAGAAGATCATGGCGGAGCATAAGGAGTACTTCGTCGATATGTATTATCAGGGGCTTGTAACCTCCGACCAGTTTACGCAGGATGCCTCGGACGGGCTCATCCTCAACTCTGCCACGAAGAGCATGGTGGGCGGGGTGATGATAGCGTCGTCTATGCAAGACCGGAGTGACGACACCGTGCCGACGCCGAAGATGATCGTGAGCTGGGTGAATGAAAATTTTTACACCAAGACGGAGATTGACGAAAAGGAGCGGGGCATTAACGCCGCTATCTCGCAGAATTATAACACGCTGAACGACCGCATCGCCAGCGAAACGCAGAGTCTCGGCTCGCGCATCGAAACCGAGGTCAAAAACCTCAATACCACCATCAACAACAAGGAGAAGGCGCTCTCCGACCGCATTGATTCCGAGGTCAGAAACCTCAACACAACCATCAATAACAAGGAGAAGGCGCTTTCCGACCGCATTGATTCTGAGGTGCGGACGCTCAACTCTACCATCAATAACAAGGAGAAAGCGCTCTCTGACAGAATCACGGCGAATGCCAATAAATTCGCCTCGTACAGCACGACGTCGCAGATGCAGAACTATGTTTCCGGGCAGCTCAAGTCTTACCCGTCGACCACGACGCTCAACAACTCGTTGAAAAACTACTACACCAAGAGCGAGTCGGACAATCGGTTCGTCCGCGGGGAGGATGGCTTCATGCGTCTAGGGCTCTACGATGATGACAGCACCATCGTCGCGCTCTCGACCAAGAACCCGGATAAACTTTACGTGAAAGTGCAGAAGAAGATCTAATGGAAATCAGCTACAAAGGACATGCCAAGGGAATCGTGACGGCGGCGTGGATGCGCGGGCGACCGGTGCTTGGCATCTATATGAACGGGGAAAAACTTTACCCGATAGACACGGGAGTAGCGACGCAGTTGCTGGTGGATATAGCGCTGAGCGATATAGACGGGCCATTGAATTACTGGATGCACGCGCTCTACCACAACGCCCAGCAGAAAGAAATCATCTCGTACGAGGATATAGCCTTCTGCCCGTATTCAGACTATTACAAAAGCCACAACTGGTGGGCGCCGGGTATGAGGAGGAAAGGCTACACCGTGTCGGAGAATGAGATGACTGCGTACAAGAACCCCGTCTACGGGCAGCCGAAACTTTTCAGCCTCATTATCGACGGCAAGACCTACAAAGAGGGGGAAGATTTCACCTTCGACGTCAACACCGGATTTATCAATTTTATCGGGAAACAGATGCCTGAAGTCGTCGCATTGACGCCAGGCACAAAGATAAAGCTCCAGGCGACTGTGGGGCAGTACGACACGCCCTGGTTATCCGTGACTCAGCAGAACGGGGAAGCCTCCGCCGTTTACGACCTGCCATTTATCGACGATACCAAGTTTTTCAGCAGGTTCTATAAAGGGGAGAAGAAAGTAAACGCGGGCTCCAAGATGCAGGTAATCGGGCTGCCGTCCAACACAGAAATCTTCTGGGGCTGGGCGGAGGAGCACGGCAAAGGTCGCTGGGAATCTATCCACTGGATTCCGTGGGAGCAGTATTGGGACCACCAGCTAGGCGGGCCCGGTCAATTTCCCTACGAGAAGCCGAGATACAACATGGTGTGGACGCCGGGTGACACGCAGATCAAGTTATGGATACAGGGCTGGAACAACACGGAGCCGACCGCTTTCATCCGCTTCCCCGAGTTTACGAAAGAATGGAGTCTCACGGTGCTGGGCGTCCTCATCAAACAAATCTGAGATATGCAAACACGGACCTGTTTCAACGGAGGAGAATTGAGCGCAGAGCTAGCCGCGAGGGCGGACCTTGACGCTTACATGCGCGGCTGCCAGAAGTTGGAAAACTGGGAGCTGAGTCAAATGGGCGGGGTGAAGCGACGGAGAGGGATGCGAAAGTTTGCGGACTGTGCCGACGGCTCGCTCCTTCTGCCTTTCATTTACTCGTACAGCGGGGAGGGCAACCGCTTTCTCGTGGTGGTAGAGCCTTATCTGATAAGGATACTTGGGATGGACGGGAGTGAGAAGGCACGATTCACAACGACATTTCAGCCGTCAGCCGTGAGGTATTTGCAAATCAACGCCCTCATGCTATTCACGACGGCGGATAACCCGCCGATGGCGCTGGAGGTGGACGACGAGATGCGCTGGAGTTACCACGAGTACGAAATCAAGGAGCACGCGTGGCGGCACGAAAACGAGAAGAGAGACAGCTTCGTCTCCGTGACAAAAGGGCTGCACGGCTACCTCGTGGAGTTCGACGAAGACGGGGAAGAAGACGAAGGGGAGACAGAGGTTTTTCAGGAAGGGGATGAGATTCGCGTGAGTTTTTGGACGGAGCAGGAGGAGGCGCGAGCCGGAGCGGATGAAATACTCAAAGACGTGAGGGTCGTGAAGCAGGTGGTGGCCTGCAACCCCGGGGACAAGGTGGCTATACTTTCGGAGACGACGCTCTCGTACTGGGTCTGCACGCAGGACTGGCACGACGTCTACGTGGAGGGGCTGGAGGACCCCGAAGACTATCCGGATAACTTCGGGAAAGCCTACGCCGTGGAATCTTTCTCGGGAGTACCGGAAGTAACAAGCGTGCACGACGTCACCAACGGCAATATCGACAAAGGGAAAAAGTTTGCCATGAAGTCCGGGTACTGGGAATACTACACCTGCGTGAAGGAGTTTACGGCGTGGGACGTGGTGGAGGGGGCGAATTCTTTTGCGGACTACCCTGGGCATTTCATCCGCGGGATAGCGATCGGCGATGCACTGCCATGCCGAGGGACGTGGAATTTCTACTGTTCCGGGCTGTGGTACGGCAGTTACGAAGTGAGGAAGAACTACGAGAGCAGCGACCTGGCGGGCGAGTGGGAGACGTGCGGCATCTCGTTTTCACGGCTCGGCGAAGGCAGCAATGAACAGTTGACGGGAGATGAGAGTGATGAGGAGTGCTACCTGAGGCTCTTCATCACCCGCTCTAAGTACCGCAGCAATGAGTTGCGCAGCGGCTTCCCGCCGGAGATTTGCGGGAACCGACTCATCGTGCCTGGCTACCGGCATGACATGCGACTGCGATACAAAGGGCTGGACGAGGACACGGGGGAGGATATCTACGATTACGCCAACAAGGTGCAGGTGGACTGGGAGGGTCGCCGACGATCCGACAACTGGAGCTGGATGGCCTGGAGCCAGAGGTACGGCTACCCCGTGGTGGCGGCGGTGTGTCAGCAGCGGCTGTGCTTTGCAGGGACTCATGACCAGCCGCAGACGGTGTGGATGAGCCGGACGGACGACATCAACAACTTTGCGACGGGGGACAGCGACGACAGCTCTATCGTGCGGACGTTTTACTCTTCTTCGCAGAATCCTATCTGTTGGATGAAAGAGTCGCGAAACCAGCTCATCGTCGGCACGGCAGAGGCGGAATGGACGGTGGGCAGCTACAACGCCGCGATGACGCCGAGTACCAGCCCCATCACCCGCCACAGCATGACGGGGAGCATGGACGGGGAAGTGGTGGTGCAGGCGGCGGAGAAGGTGCTTTTTGTGGAACGAGGCAGCGGGAGGGTGTACGAGTGGGGCTATTCATTCGACATCGACGGCTACCGGGCGAAGGATTTGACCGTGCTGGCACCGCACGTGCTGCGGGACCACGGCGGGGCGGTGCAAGCGACGCTCCTGCGCAAGCCTGACACGGTGGCGGTGTATGCGCTGGCGGACGGGCAGATTGCCCTCTGCACGTACAATAATTTTCAGGAGGTGAACGCCTGGCACCGCTGGACCACGGACGGCAAGGTGAAGTCCGTCTGCGCGATGCCTGACGGCGAACGCTCTGACCGCCTCTTTTTGGTGGTGGAGAGAAGCGGGAAGGAGCGCATCGAAGTGGTGGACGAAGATAGCGAGTATGTGGACGACTCGTTCCGGGCCTATATCAGCGAGCTGGTGACCAACGCTCTGAACAACCCGCTGGAAGAACTCGTGAAACTGCAACCTAAGAGACCTATAATGGTGAAGCTCGGCGAGGAATGCACGCGTAAATATTTGGAAATAGCTGTGGAGGGGGCCGAGTACACGCAGATAGCGAAGGAGGCTCTGGTGCTGGAAGCGGGGTGGAACCAGCTATTGCCGGAAAATACCTGGACGTTTGAGAACGCCGTCAGCCTGCGCTTCACCGGGCGCGAAGGCTGCCATATTCTTGCCCTGCAAGGCTGATGGACGCGCTGGAACAGGCTCTCGCCGCGATGGACGCCCGCGAAGACTGGCTGCCGGAACAGCATGTTTCCGCCGCCATACGCAACGGCGGGGAAGCTATCCTGCGCCGCGATGTCATCTGTATATGGGCGCGCTGGGACCCCGTGGATGGCGACCATGCCCACACCGCAACCATTCTTTTCTGCGGCGGCGACCCGCTGAAGCTGGCGCAGATAGCAGAGGAGTCCGTCGCTAATTGCGGGCTGACCCATGTCATATGGACGCGAGGCTTCAAGCGAGGCTCCAGAGATTTTCAGAAGCACGACCTCGCCAAGTGGGCGCGCCTCGTGCGAAAACTCAATTCTACCCCCCAAGCGGTGTAACATTTCACCGTTGGAGTCTTACTCCTCCTTCTTCCTGTGCGATAGTGACGATGCTATGAGTGCATTCACTATTGACCAACCAACGACCATCCTGTTCGAAGCGTCGCGCACCGACATGCTCAACCGCATGCTCCAAAAGGAAGTGAGCGACCTCGCAGGCTATGCAACCATCCTCCCGGACTGCTCTGGAGATTACCACAAGCTGACTTTCGGCTCCAACACCGAGCTTGTCGGACGAACCGACTTCGACGAAGTCATCCAGGCGGAGGAAATGACCTACAACGTGCGCGGCATCAAACCGCTCATGTACGAGAGATGGCATAAGTTCCTGCCGGAGAAGACCAACTTCATGCGCAACTTCCCGCTGACCACGACCAACGTGGTGAACGAGCTGCGCCCGGCTCTTGAACGCGCCAAGGATTTCAACCTGATGGGCACTATCGTGGACACCAAGAAGGGGTCTCCGACGGAGGGCGAAGTGATTGTCCGCAAGTACAACACTTACGACACAGAAGCAGAGGACGGCAGCCCCATGAAGATGGGCACCTCGTCCGGATATTTCGGGGATGCTTATTCCGGAAAGACCGGGGACGTCCATATTGAGCTGCCCATGCAGCCCTACGTGGACGGCACGGGCCTCGTGACCAAGTGGGACGAGTACGACGAGTCCGTCGCCCTCGACATGAAGAAGAGCAACGTCGTTCCCGTTAACTACGTGGCAGACGGAACGGCGGAGACCTCCGGCTGGACCGTGGACAAGTTCATCCTCGTGTACGAGATGCTGCAAGCCCGCTATGCGAACAAGAGAGGAACGATTGTCCACGCCATCACGCACCGCCAGGCAGCGGAGATTCTGCGCAACGAGAAGTTCCAGAACCTGCTCTTCGGCAACCAGGTGCTCAAGACCGGGCTGATGGATTCGCTCTTCGGCATCAAGTTCCTGGTGACGGACACTCTGCCTCTCGTCAACATCGGCGGCAGCGGAGCCCAGAAATGGGTGCGAGCCTGCCCGACGTGGTGTGTGCAGGACCTCGTGTTCGGCGTGTGGGACGATGCAGAGTTCCACATCCGCCAGCCGCAGGACCGCGTGAAGACCGTGTACCTGGGGACCACGTTCGCGATGGGGTCCGGCCGCAAGAGAGAAGAGAGCTGCATCACGATGCTCTGCGACGAAGGCTACAAAGCGAAGATCTAATTATCCACTCGCGTTGTCATAATACAACCGCCGCTCTGCGCTCGCCGCCGGGCGGCGGCTTTCTTTACCCCAAAAAAAGAAAAGAGCCGAGTGTTCAGCTCGACTCCTTCCTCCTCCGGTGGGAGGCTTCAAAACCAGAAAAGTTTTGTCAGATGGATTCAGGACAAAATATTTTTCTGTTATCCTGTTCGGACAAAAGCAAGTATAATTCAACGCATCATGCCCGTCAACAATTTTTTTGAAAAAAAATGTTTGACTCCGCGTGAATCCGTGATAAACTGACGGAGTCAAACATGACTCCAAAATATGAAAACACCTGAAAAATACCTCAAAGGCTCCCCCACCGCCCCCATTAACATGGAGTGGTATGAGCAAAAAGCAAAAGCGTTGATGGAAGACGTGGACATGTGGATGGACCGCCACGACAAAGGTTGCCCACTCATGTCGCGCATCTTCTCCATTGGCATGACGGAAAAAGACCTCCAATTCATGCTTCTCATCGAAAAAAAAGGCGCCTACTACGCCAGCGTGGAACACGCCGAAGCAGGAGAAACACCCTACGGCAAAGAAGACGAAACCGGCTTGCGCCCCGGTATGCCCCTCGACGCAGAGAAGTACCGCGAAAACGGCGAGAAATACCTCGCCCTCGCCCTCCTCCTCTCCGCCACAGGCTACTATATCACCCTCCACGACGATTACGCAACGCCGAAACCCAAACCGGTAGAGACCATAAAAATCCAGGCATACCTCAAAAAAGAACACGTAGACAAACTCGACGCCGAATGCAAAAAACTCGGCATCTCGCGCGCCGAAAAAATACGCCGACTCATCGAAGCCATGTAACTCTCCGATTGTATGATTAGTGTGGGGCGCGGGGACTAAACTCCCCGCGTCTTTTTTTACCTCAAAACTCCGGCAGCCTCCCCGCCGCCTCCCGCAACTGCTCTCCCGTCGGTCTGATATACGCCGCATGCACCGCCGCACTCTCGTGCCCCACCAACTCCATCGCCATCCCCTGCGATACCCCACTCGCCTGCAACAACGTCGCCACCGTCGCCCGCAAGCTGTGAAACGTCTTACTGTGCCACACCCTCCTCCTCCCACCCGCCTTCTCCCCCACAAGCCCGATCCCATGCATCCGCACCAACTGAGTAAACTCGTAGCTCGGATTGCTGTGCCGCCTCAACCGCGGATGCACCCACACCGCCCCCTCCCCACCCGCCTCCTGCGCCTCCTCATACCGTGCCCTCGCCCACTCATAAAACCACCCCTGCATCGGCTGAGCCAACGCCCTCCCCGTCTTCCCCGTCACCAGCCGCACCACCCTCGCCCCCCAGTCAAACGCCTCCCAGCGCAAACCCAAAATATCCCCCAACCTCTGCCCATACGTCCCAATGCAACACCTCACCGCACTCCCCCACTCCTCCGGCAATTTCTCAATGAGTAACTTCACCTCATCAGCCGTAAACGCCTCATGCACCACCTTCTCCCCCTTCGCATCCGCAGGCACCTTCACCCCCTCGCAAGGATTCTTCACCACCACCTCCGCATCCACCGCCCAGGTAAACGCCGCACGAACCGCCCCCAGAGCCTTAAGAACCGTCTTCGCCCTCACCTCCCGCCGCCTCGCCGCCACCCACTCCTTCACATCCGCCCGCGTCACCAACCGACAAGGCTCCTCCGCCCTCCTCCCCAACCACCCGCAAAACTGCCGATAATCCGTCCGCGCATTCTCATACGTCGCCATACTCACCCGCCCAAGCTTCCCCGCCAGCATCAAATCAAACAACTTCCTCACACTCGTATTATCAAACGCCATCCACTCCTCCTCCACCTCCCTCGCCATATCCCACGCCACCATCAACGCCCGCCTCTCCGCCTGACCCGCCGTCAACCTCTCCCCCCTGAACACCCCACCCCTCACCGGCACCTTCGTACTCCTCCTCACCCTCCTCCCCCTCCCATCCCTCCACTGCCCAATCCAAAACGGACTCTTCCCATCCCTGCAAACAATCACATTGCTTACTAAACTACTCGTGCTACCACTCGTGCTAATTTCGTGCTTCATAACACGTTTATTAAACATCCCTCCCCATCCACAACTCAACAAAAAAGAACTAATTACCCTTCCTAAACATCCCCACCTCAATACCGGCTG
>CANRLM010000008.1 GCA_947631435.1 uncultured Akkermansia sp. | reverse complement strand
CCATTCCCAATGGTGAGATCCGTTCCATTAAATCCTCCGCCGGCAAATTCTACTGTCCCACTCCCCGCGATGTTCGCGCTCTCCTTCGCAAAGCTCACCCCTACATTGAAGGTCGCATGGGCTGCCCCCTCTAGGATGATGTCGCCTCCAACGGAGATGTTGCTTCCCTCCACTCCCTCAGCCGGGCTGAAGGTCCACACTCCCCCATCGATGCTGACGTCCCCGGGCGCCACTTCTCCGCTTACGGTCACTGTCCCTCCGCTTGCGAATTCTCCCTCACTCGTGGTGAATCTGACATCGTCGCCGGCTACGAAGTAGTCGGTGGCCTTATTGCCGTTCTTCCAGTGGGTATTTCTTTCTCCTTCCTTCCAGGTCCCCTCCGGTGTTATCCAGACGAGTTCTGCATCCGCTAAGTGCCGGACGACGAGTTGCCCCTGATCATTGAGCTCAAGTCGAAGTTCCTGCTCCTCGAGTTTCTTTTCAAGCGCGTCGGCCAGACGGACATTCCCGAGGAGTTCGGATGTCATGCCCGTAAACAGGGTGTACGGGTCTGACAGGATGTTGATGTTGTTAAGCCAGGCCCCTTCAATGTCGATTTCCAGGTCCTGCAGCACGACTCTTTCACCAAGCGTAATCTCTCCCCCCAGGGAAGCTCCGTTGATGGAAACCAGCAGCTTGCCGCCGTATGTCCCGCTGTTGAGCGATAAGACGCTTTGTTCGGCAACCTTCGCCCCGGCGCTGGCGCTGCCGAAGGTGACGCTGCCCGTGCCGTCAAAGGTAAGGGTCTTCCCGCTTCCTATCGCCAGATCTTCTACCCGCCACTTGTCGGTGACTTTCGTGTAGGCGTCAAAGTTGTTCACCGTGATCTTCTTGAGAGTTTTCTCGGTGTTCGTGTCGCCGCCCAGAACAAGTGCATACTTCTTTTGGTCGTCCGTTCCCCAATCATTTTGCACGTACCTCTTTCCGGCGCTCAGGATGATACCTCCGGTGAGAGCTGAAGCATCAACGCTGAGCTCGACGCGACCACCGCCCCCCTCCGTCAGAGTTCCTTCCCCAGCGGGATCCTTCTTGACTTCGATGCTGCCGTTGTTTCCGGAAATACTGCCTCCCGTGATCCTTAAAGCGCCACCGCCGGTGAGGATCAAAGATCCGTTTGCCACCAAACCTCCTTGCAAATTCAGGTCTGCCTCCGGATAGTTGAGGTTGAATTTCCCTCCGTCTTCCATAGTCACGGCGCCCTCAACAGTCATGCTGCCCAGATAGCTGCCATTTACTCTCCGATTCTGTACCTCAATTTCTGTGTATCCGGAGACGTCCCTCCCCACCGTCAAGTTCCCTCCCATGACGGTGAGTTTTCTGTGGGCATCTGCACCGGTGAGGGAACCGTTGATCTT
Source organism: uncultured Akkermansia sp. (assembly GCA_947631435.1). Classification (GTDB taxonomy): domain Bacteria; phylum Verrucomicrobiota; class Verrucomicrobiia; order Verrucomicrobiales; family Akkermansiaceae; genus Akkermansia. Next base: position 41,631 of record CANRLM010000008.1, on the reverse strand, counting down.
AACCGTGCCGCTCCCATTGTTGAGATAGACGTCGGATACGTTGGTCACATTCAGGTTCAGTACGGCGTTAGCTCCAACCTGAAAAAGGTTGAGGTACCCCCACTTGGCGTCATACGTATCTGCAAACGTTACCGTGCCGGAATTGACAACTACCGCCGCCTCCGGAGCTTCTTCTGAAGTCGTCGGTGCGTCCGGAAGGATTATCTTGTTGGCGCCAAAATTCAGCGTTTGCTCCGCACCGGGATTAAAGATGACCGTTGCCCCACTTGCCACCTTGATGCTCCCGGAGAAGTTGCTCAAATTGGCTCCTATCTGAACTTTGCCCTGTTGAATGTCCAAGCTCGAGCCCGTTTCAGCGTTAATGGCACCGGTCAAATTCAAGATGCCCCGACCCTTTTTCGTAAGGGTGTGGTTCTTGAGGTCGAGACTTCCGGTGACAGTGAGAGTCCTACCTTCACTTATCGGAGAGTTCGCACCAATCGGTCCCATGCCAATGGAGGCGTCTGCCTCCACTACGATGTTCCAGGCACAGGTCGCGTCGTTGGCACCGTTCGAGTTATTGCCCCATTGGTAGTTCCACACGGCAAAGGCTGCTTCACTGCACAATACCGCATCGGTGTTGCTGAACGAGGTGGATGCTCCTTCATCCCTGCCATTTCCCGCTATGTGCAGGGTGACCCCTGAGGCTGTCATGTCCGGAGCATTGATGGCGAGCGATGCCCCTGCTTTCACCCAAATGTCGCTGATATTGCCTAAGCGTCCTGCGATGTTGTTGCCGGAGCTACTGATGGACAAACCGGAACCGTCCGCGAGTTCCAGAGCGGCAAGGTGATTGGCAGCGCCGGTGGCGAAGAAGGTGGTGAGCACACTGTGAGAGACTGCGGTTCCGGTGTCCCACACCACCGTGCCTCCCCCGTGGACGGCAGAATTGCTCCAGTTATCGCCATGCTTGATGACGAACCGACCGCCTTCTTTGACTTCGATTCCCCCGAAATTTTTGTTCGCCGTGCTGCTTACCTGGACGATGGCTCCGTTCTCCACGACGAGTCCCCCGCCGGTGATGGCTCCACTTCCGCTCCAGGTGACATTGGTGGCGCCCCCTGTCGAGCTGCCGACAGTGAGAGTGTTGCCGGTCCATGTCGTCCCTCCCGTGAACTCCACTGTCCCCGGCCCTGTGATGCTGCTTGCTCCCGCAAAGCTCACCGGGACGTTGAAAGTGGCGCTGGCATTACTCTGAAGGGTAATGTTCCCTCCGACGATGACTTTCGCTGCAGGGACGCTATCTCCCGTCGCTGCCGAGAAGTTGTAGGCTGCTCCGTCGATGGTGATGTTTCCGGGGTGCACTGCTCCCGAAACGGTGACGGTCTTGCTCACACTCCCACCATTTCCAAAGATCACGTCGTCGCTCGACAGGAATTGAGTGTCTGTTGGAGAAGTACCGACGTTCCACGGGGTTGAGGTGCCTTCCTCTTCCCAGGTGCTGTTGCCACTTGTTCCGTCCCACGTGAGAGCCTCATCGTGCCGCAGATGAAGGACTCCATCCGAATCAAGCGATACTCCCAGATGAGCCTCTCTTCCTGTTTCATCAAGGGTGACTTGGATCTTATTCGAATCCAGCAATTCTGCCAGACCGTCCGTATGGCCTGCTTCAAAGAGCCGGTAAGAGGATCCACCGGCTGCCGTCCACCCGGTGATGGTCAGATTCAGGGAGTCTGTAATGTTTACGGTTCCCGTGCCGAGTTGGAGATGCCCGCCGGCTTCACCGCTCACCTCGATGGAGAGTCCGCCGCTGTAAATTCCTGCCCCTAGTACGAGGGTTTTCCCTGTTTTCACCTCTGGCTTCGTAGAACCGTCTCCAAAGACAACGCTTCCCGATCCCGTGCTGCCGAAGGTGAGTTTATTTCCTGTCCATCCCAATTCTTTGATGGTCCACGCTCCGGCGGTCGCCGACACCGTGCCGCCCGTTGTGCCCGCAGCATCGATCTTGTTGACGCTGCCTCCATCGCTCTTGTTCAGTGTCAGGGTCGTGCTATTCGCCAGTTTGATGGTGGCTCCAAAGTCACTCCGCAGCTCCAGGGTGCCAGTTTGCACGTCCAACACCGAGTTTGCTTCGGCGGTGATGGTACCGCCCAGAACCAGGGTATTAGCGCCGGTCTTTTGCACGGTGAGGCTGTCTCCTATTTCCAATCCAGCGGCAAGGATCAGCTTGTTATGGCCGGAATTAATCGTTGCACCAGCTCCCGTGACCTTTACCTGACTCCCTGTGATGTTCAAATCAACACCACCAGAGACTTGTGATGTCCAGTCTGAGAGAGTTCCTCCTTCAGCAAGTTCGATGATTGGGGAATTTGTTTTTTGGAAAGGAACATGCGCGCCAATGATAAGCGTGCTATTCGTCCCGATTTTGATGGTTCCTATGCTGGTGAGGTTGTCCGTCAAATTTTGCCCTCCAACGCCCAGCTGAGTCCCGCCCTCCAACTCCAACGTGTCGATAAGTTTGAATGCTGAGGGGTTACCACTGTTTGAATCTTTGAGCAGGTCTCTCAAAAGATTGAGGGTGGCATTGGTATCGGTACCATTTGTACCCGTGGTTACTCCCTTCAAGACAAGGATGCCATGACCATCGCTCCCGGCGCTCGCGGTGCTGTTGATTCGACCGGAAGTGATGGTATCTCCATTAACCGGGCTTGTCCCGGTACTCCCTTCTCCGCCTGTGGTGGTTCCATCAATCACCAACTTCGCACCGGATTCCAGTGTGAAGTTTTTAAAATCGTAAGTGCCGTGGCCGCTAACCACATTCACTGTCACTGTAGCTCCGCTCTTCACAATGAGCTGCTCGCCGCTGACGTTTCCGCTGCCGCTCCATGTGACGTTGGTGGCGGTGTTGGTATCCGAAGAACCGACAGTGATGGTGCTGCCGGTCCATGTGGTCCCTCCTGTGAACTGCACCTCGCCCGCTCCCGTGATGCTGTGATTCTCCTCCCCGGAGAAAGTGACAGCAGTGCTGAATACCGCTTTGCTGGGCGATGTTACATTACTATTCGTATACGTGCCCGCAAGTACGATGTTGCCGGAGATGTCGATGATGTCCTCAGGCTCGCCTGTGTCTCCGGCGAAGGTATAGAATGCGCCGTTCTTTGTGTTGCCTTCATCATCACTATCCGCCTTGCCGACGGTGAGGTCGCGGGCATGTACTGTGCCGGATACGGTCACAGTCTGCGTGGCTCCTCCACCGGTGGTTAACGGCTCGAAGATGACGTCCGCTCCTCTCTCGTAGGTGGTGTCTGTACTTGGGTCCTTGGTCCATACGTTCTCTCCACCACTCTCCGTCCATTGTGGATTATTATCTCCACCCTTCCACGTAAGCACGGGGTTCACCTCGAGGGTGACCTTGCCGGTTGCGTCCAATTTTAATCTGTACTGCCGGTCCGCGTCGTCCGATCTCAGGTTCCATTCCAGGGCTTGTTTCTGCTGTTCTGTGAAATGGCTCCCGTCGTCAGTGTCGTAGAAGAGTTGGTAGCCGCTGACCCAGTTCTCGGGCGTTTTATCGCTCAGCCCGGTGAGTTTGATAATCAAACCCGTGAGTTTATCCCCTGCCAGACCACTCCCAAGATGGATGCGCGCACCCGAATCTCCCGTTGTCTCACCTGAGCTGACGCCCACTTTCAGGTAACCACTGTAGGTGACGTTGTCTTCCAGCGTCAGGGAGATGTTCTGACCGAGATCCGCAGCGGCATCCACATTAGCTCCTCCGAATTTCACCGCAGCGCTGTTCGCGCTAGCAAGAGCCCCTATGGTCAGATCCGAGAATCCTCCTTCTGTAGGTCCATCCTTTACTCCGAGCGCCGTGATGGTCAAAGTGCCATTGCCAACGTTGAGGACGCTCAGCACAACCTTGCTGAGCACAACATCCTTCGAAGCGCCGTCTCCCGTGCCTCCGATGTCCAGCACAGCTGTAGCAGCCTCCGCGCTACCGTTCCCCACCAAATGCACCTCCCCCGTGAACAGACTCGCATCCGTTACCGTGACAGTCGTTTCGTGACCACTGCCTCCCGATACCCCCAGCGCACCCGAACCTGTCAGCTTAGCAATGCTGCTCTCAGCCCCAAACATCTGGCTCGCATTCTCCGCTAATTCCAACGTAACCCCTTCGCCGAACTCTACCTTCTGGGCAGCTTCGACGTTGCGCCCCACCACCTTCACCGTGGCGGTGTTGCCAGCACCTGACACGACTTCAAAGTGAGAGGTGCCGTGATTCGTTCCTCCCTCGTGTTCGCCGGTAAGGATGCCATCAATTGTCAGGGTAGTACCATTCCCCAGCTGGACGTGCACATCACGACTGGCGATCTCCTGTCCCACAAAATCGATATGTCCGGCCAGGGTGGAAGTCCCATTGACTTGAAAGTAACTCACTGCACTACCCGTGGTGTTGACAGCGGCCAGACGCAGATCGGACGTGCCGGACAAAGATGTAACGACCAATCTCCCGTTATTCCACACCGAAATGAGCGATGGATTCTGGACATCCAGTCCGCCAATAGAAAGATCTCCGTTCCGTACCCAAACCATGATGCGTTTCAATCCTTTTTGGGATGCAAGGGATGTGTCGTATTCCGTGCCTCCCAAGTGCAAGGTCAGCGCATTGTATTCAGCCAAGACCTGGTGCTGGAACCCGACATTGTTAACATACAGATCCGTAACGTTGGCCAAAACATCTTTGTTGACGACATAGTAGATTCCTACTTTTTGACTGGAGGTATTCGGACCCTGACCATTCAACCAAACGTGCGTCGCTGATGCGGGCAGACCGGTCAGTGTGGTTGTACTACTAACGCCGTTCTTCTTCTCAAACTTCAAGTGTGTGACAGAGCCATTAATCAAGCCTCCTTGATGGTCTGCTCCACCATTATCGTGGCAGGTGAGCTCTTCCTCGTCCTTCCAACTTGAGTTTTGCAAATTCCAGTTAGCATAACCTGCAGAGAAAACCAACCCACTGCTTACATTTGCTCCCCAATTGCTGCTGCTTGGCGGCACGAATTCCAGGAAGCCACCGTAGTAGTCATCCGACACGAGAATGATGTTGCCCACGCCATCTGAAGCGAGCGCCAGGCCTTCGCCTGGAGAAACTCCATCAAAAATAAACCTCACACCAGCTTCTACTTGAAAACCAATCTCAAGATCGCTTAGGGACAACATTCTAAAAGGGTCAGAAAGGAAATCTGTACTCCACGATGTGTCGACTCCCATGGCGTGAATTGTTGCATTCTTCCCTGTAGCCTCCACACCGTTGTGGGACACCAAGGTGACCTGCTGAGCATTCAATACCAACTTACTCCCAGCCCCCAGAGAGAGACCTCTCGCTTTCACAGTCGCTTTCGCGCCGCTTTCAGACAACCCCTGAATTGTCAGTGTTTTTCCATCCGCTACATTGAGAGTATACCCATAGCCAGGAACATGATACGTGCTCTGCCAGTTGAGTTCTTTTCCCCCCGCTACCTCAAAAATAGTATCTGAGTTAACTCTCACGTCGTGGAGGAAGCCACCAGTCGTAAACCGCAGGTTTGACTTAATCGTGAAGCGTACCTCAACATTTTCCGCTCCACTCTCCAAGATGACCGTTCGACCTCCCCCGTTTCCGTCAATGGTGTAGGTGACGCTTTCATGAGCTTCCACAATGAGCCCGCCGAGCAACAGGTCGCCAGGGAGAGTGTACGTCCTGCTAACTGTATCACCGACGCCTTCTTCTCCTAATCTCAGGGTATGACCGTAGGTTGAGCCTTCCTCGCCGTTAACGGAATTGGTGAACGTGTTTAGATAGTATTCCTGACTGCCCCCACTTTGATGTTGGCCGCCAGCATCGATGTAGGCGTGTTCAGTACCCGGGAAACCTCCGGTTGCCCCGCCGGTCGTGTCATTCTCGGAAAAAGTCGCTTCTTTAAGACTACAGTTAGCATCTGTATGGATGTCAATGATGTAACCAGCGTAGTCCTTCCCATCGTCTTCGGAAGAGTGCCCGGAAGCGGTCCCCTCTGCTTCCGCCCGTTGCTGAGCGAGCACGAGGGCGGCGAGGGCGCCTGCGCTGAGGGAGGCAGAGGAAAGGGTGGTAGGCAGGGCGAAAGCTACCGCGGCAAGGCAAGCCAAAAGAGCCTTGCGAAGACCCGAAGGAAGATGCAATTTCATCGCTGTGAGGCAGAGACTGGATTAAGAAAAGAGAGAAAAAACACCGTCGCCGCGCGCGCACGCGCTGCCAAGTGATTATCCGGAATTTACCATTCCGGGATGGGCAAAGCAAGAGAAAAAAACAAAATAAGCAAAAAATAACTTGGCGCAAGTAGTTTGCGTGGCGTTTAGCATTGAGTTTTTGTAATCGCCGGATTTAGTGGACACGAGTGGGGGGATCACTTTACCGGGCGGTTTGGTAAAAAACTTTCTAATGAACTGGCTTTGAGAGGAAGGGGGGGATACCGGAGGTAGGGAAGCGCAGGGAATTGCGGCGAAAGCGGGCGAGTTCACGTCGCGCTTTTTCTTTGCTGCCGAAAAGCTGAGAGGGAGAGAGTTTTTCTGCGGGAGGAACGTCAATTTTTTGCTGGAGGACGAAGAGCAGGCAGAGGAGGGAAGGGACGCGGTGCGCGGGGGAAGAGAAGAGGGAGCGGCCGAGCTGCCAGGCTTCCTGCTCGCGCCCGCGGATGCGGCAGAGGTTGTAGAACTCTTGGCGGGCGTAGAGGGGGGAGGCGCCGAGGCGCACGGCATCGTGGTACGCGGCGGCGGCGGCGGCGAAATTCGGGAAGCGGTTGAGGTCGGCGTACAGGTCTCCCAGACTCATGCGCAGCAGGGCGGAGCGGGGATGGTGGGCGATGCCCTGCTGCAGGAACCGGACACCGCGGTCGAAGTAAGCGCGGGAGAGGCGCACCTGGTCGATGGGGGAGAGATCCTTGTTGTGCAGGGAATGGGCGGCGGCATTTACGGCCATATCGCGGGCGGCGTTGATCCAGTAGTTGGGGCGATGGGGGTTGAGAGTGGTGGCCATCTGCCAGCGACGCTCGGCACGCGGCCAGTCGCGCTGCATCCATGCTGTGGTGGCATCCAGGATGAGGATCTCCGAGGCGAGGCTGTTCAGCCCGCCGAGCAGGAAGAGGGAGAGCTGCTCTCCCAGGGCATCTCCACTGCGGATGAGGGAGACGGGCACGGGGGGCATGCGCAGGTTCATCTGATTTTCAAGATGCTGCGCATGGCGGACCAGCGGCAGCAGCAGCAACCCACCGAGCGCCAGCAGGACAAGCCCGAGGAACGCGTGCGAAACGGGGTTGTTGTACAGGATTTTGCCGGACATGGGGGAGGGATCAGGGCTCGGCAGGGAGGGAGAGGCGCGCGCGGATATCGCGGCAGAGCTGTTGCCACAGGGGAACCTGGGCATGCACGGAGAGGGCGCGTTTCAGGGGGGTGCCCCAGATGGCGTCGTATTCCACGGGGCGACCCTTCAGGTAATCCACAGCGCTGCTGGGGATGAAGGGGCCCATCTTTGCCGTGCGGGACATCTGGTAATCGGCGATGCCGTCGGGTGTCGGGAAGCCACGAAGCTCTGCGGCGGCGCAGACTTCGTCAATAATGGCGCGCGCGCGGCGCACCTGCTCCGGCATGGAGAAGAGTTTTTCCACGTCGATGCCGCCCAGGGCGAGGCAGAGACCGTTGAAGGGGATGTTCCAGGTGAGTTTGCACCAGAGAATCTGCTCCGTGTGTCGGAAGAATTCGGTTTTGATGCCGGCTTCTGCAAACACGGCGGCCAGCTCCTGAGCGCCTCTCAGCCCGGCGTCGGTAGGCTCCAGCGGGGCAAACTGGATATCGCCGCCTTCCAGATGCCGCACTTCGCCGGGAGCATCCGTCATGCAGCACACGAAGCAGAGGCCGGTGAAGACATTCGCGGGCGGCGCTACGAGGGCGATCTGCTCGGCATTTCCCATGCCGTTTTGGAGGGTTAGCACTCGTGTGGCGTCCTTGAGGAGGGGAGGCAGAGCAGCGGGGAAGAGATCGTTGCAACAGGTTTTCCACGCTACGACCACCAGGTCCACCGGACCGCACTCCTGCGGGGAACGCACCGCGCGGGCGGCAGGCAGGGAGATATCGCCCTTCACACTGCGGATGAGCAGGCCGTGCGCCTGCACATGCTCGCAGGCGGAGCGCATGATGAAGCAGACATCGTGCCCTGCCTTTGCCAGACAGGCCCCATAGTAGCAACCAAGCGCGCCGGCCCCAAGTACAGCAATCTTCATGGAGCTACCTTAGCACGGGCGGGCGGCGTTAGCAATGCGAATCTTCTTGCGAATTTCGAACTCGAAGACGCACAACCTCGCCGGGGCGTGCCCCGGCGGGAGGAGACGAACGATGGCGCGCGGACGGCGAACTCAGGATTTCGTGCTCTTGCCGGATTTCTCCTTCTTTTCGTCATTCTGCGCTTTGCCCGTGTCGGAGCCGTCGGTGAGCCAGGTTACGGGGATACGCACAAAGCGGATCGTCTTGCTATCATTGGTCTCGAAGAGCACGCCGAAGAAACCGGGCTCCAGGGGGCAGATGGCGGAGTAGGCGTACGGACCGTCACCGAATTTCTTTTCGACGGGCCAGGTCTGGCCGTTGTCGTAGCTCATCTTGATGACGGCGTTTTTGCGACCGCCGACCGGGGAGGCAAAGATGATGCGGCTCTTGCTGCCGCGAGATTCGTCATCGGCATGCGAGTAACGAGCCATGCCGTTCTGGCAGCCGGGGCTGGGCAGATCGTTGTTTGTCTCGATGGGGGACCAGGTTTGGCCGCCGTCATGGGAGTAGGACACGCGCCGCCCGCCGCCGCCCCAGGCACGAGAGGCGACGTAGAGACCGCCATCATCCGTCTCTGCGACAGAGACCTCATTGATGCCCTTGCCGGATTCGGATTTTTCGCCGAGCTGCCACGTTTTGCCGCCGTCATCGGAGAAGGCGGCAGTGAGCACCCAGTCGCCGAATTTCACGGCTTCGTTGAACACGACCACGAGGCGCCCCTTGTGTTCGCCCTGAGAAAGCTGCACGCCGGGATTGGGACCGCTGCAGGTGATGGTGGCATCCTCGTGCTTTGTGGTCGAGGTGACATCTTTGGGTTTGGTCCACTTTTTCCCGTTGGTAGAGAAGCAGACGAGGTTGCGCAGGGACTTCTTATCCTTCCAGCCGGGGGCTATTCCGGAGCGTTCGGCGACGCCCTTCGGGTAGCGCTGGAAGAAGAGGAGGACGCGCTTTGCGTCACGGTCGTAGATGAGGTAGGGGTTGTTGAAGGCGGCGTCGGGGTCGATGGCAGCCACGGAGAGCTTGCTCCAGGTCTTGCCGTTGTCCTTGCTGACGGAAACGATCATGTCGTTATCGGCCTGGTCCGCGGGCCAGTAGCGCCCCTCCGCGGCGGCGATCAGGAGACCGTTTGCATTGATGATGGAAGGGATGCGAATGCTTTTGTACGGGTTGCCATCGTTGGCTTTGAAGACATCAACAGCGTGTTCGTAGGGGACGAAGGTGTCGAGATCAATCGACTTATCCTGGCGGGCCCACGAGGAGGCAGGCATCAGGAGGGAACCAATCAACGAGAGGACGAGGAGTTTGTTTTTTTTCATAGAATTTTTAACTGTGCTTTTGTGATGGGAGGAAGAAAAAGAGAAGCCCGCAGAGAACCATCAGCAGCCCGGCAATGCTCAGCGGGACGCCCAATGCGATGCCCGAGTCCTTCAGATAGCCGCCCAACCAAGAAATGAGCGCTCCGGCGGACACGGAAGTGAGGTTGAGAAGGCCGTAGCCTGTGGCGGAGAAGCGTTCATCGATATGCGAACGCAGCACCGGCATCAGCGTGGCATCCAGCGATCCCTGAGCCACGCCCTGCATGGAGACGAGAGCCACCGTGGCGACCAGCGAGAGGGTGATGGGCACCCCGAGGGCCGGGAGCATGGCCACGATCACGCAGGGACCCGCCAGCAGGAAGCAGATGCCCGGCACGTAGGCGCGAGCGTTCCTGTTGCGGCGGTACCAGAGGTCGGCCACAACGGCTGCCAGCAGCACGGCGGCGTATTTCGCGATGTTCACCCACATGGTCGCCATGGGACCGGCATCCGCCTCCGAGATGGAGAACATATCCTGCAGGAGGCGCGGGTACCAGCCCATGAGGAACCAGTTGGCAAAGCCGGCGCAGGCGTACATGATGAGCAACATCGCCATCGCACGACCGGTGAAGAGACTGCGCAGCACGTGGCCGATGGAGAAATCTTCCGCCGGAGCGGCTGCGGGTGTGGGCTCTGCGGCGGGGGAGACTTCTCCCTCTGCGGCGGCAGCCTCGTCAACGGCGCCCTTTGCCTCCGGGTCGCGCAGGAAGAGGATGACGACGAGAGCGTAGGCCACGCCGATGAAGCCGAAGGTCTCAAAGGTGAGCCGCCAGCCTAGGGCGCAGGCGGGGTCGTTGGCGATCCAGGCGCCGTACCCGGCGAGAATTTGCCCGGCGTAGATGCCGCTCATGTGGAGCCCCGTGGCCATGGAGCGGGTGGAGCCACGGTGGTAGTCGGAGATAAGAGCGAGAGCCGCCGGGATGTAGAAGGCTTCGCTGACTCCCATTGCGCCGCGCCAGAAAATGAGCTCTTCGTAGCTGGAAGACTGCCCGGTCATCCACGTTACCACGGACCACACGACGAGCGAGCAGAGGATGATGAACTTGCGGCTGAAGCGATCCGCCAGGTAGCCGCCCACGGGGCTGAGCGCGGCGTACACAATGAGGAAGGCAGAGGTGACCATGCCGAACTGAGCCTGGGTCATGGCGATGCCATGCTCGCCGGAGGTGATGGAGGTGTTGAGCACGGCAAGCAGCTGGCGATCGAAGTAGTTGAGCATCACGACGACCCACAGCACGACGACCGCTATCCACGCCCAGAAGCCCGGACCTTTGCCCTTGACGTTTGCCGGCAGAGGTTTGGAGCGGAAACCGTTCTTCACCCCGAGCAGGATGGACGCCAGGGCGACGACCCCCGCGATGAGCAGCGTCGTGTTCGCATAGGAACTGCACCAGCGTATCGCCGAGCCGAACGTTTCGCCGAAAGCCTGCAGGATGGTGCCGAGAGCCATCAGAAGAGAGTCAAAAAAGGAGGCTTGTTGCATAGGGAGAAGCTGTGAGGATTTTATTGCGGGGTGATGGTGTAGATGCGCGGGGTGCGCACACCCGGAAGGATTTCGCCGGAGACGGTGTAGATGCACCCGCCGGAGACGGCAGCGGGGAAAGTGGCCACACCTTCCGGCAGTTCGCCCACCTTTTGCCAGGCATTCGTGGCGGGGGTGAAGGCATAGATGCTTTTGCTCTGACCGGGGTGTTTGGCCGGGGCCTTTCCTTGCAGAGAGGCCCGGTAGAAATTGCCGGGGTCGCCACCGATGATGTAGATCTTGCCATTGAGCACCGGAAGGGGAGAGGCGACACCCACGAGAGTCTCCGGCATATCGGATTGGGCACGCGCCCAGGTGTTGGAGCCGGGATCGTAGCAGAGAACCTCGTTGAGGTAGGTACGCTCCGGTTGACCCTTGGCATCCGGGTGTAATGAGCAACCGCCCATCACGTAAATGAGCCCGTCGTGCACGGCTGCTGCCGCCAGCATGCGCCCGCTCGGCATGGGAGCTAATTCCTTCCAGCCGGCATTGATGTCATCGAGATTGAGCATGTAGCAGCTGCTGAGGGCCTCCGTACTCGTCTCATCTTCCTGACCGCCGATCACATAGAATTTGTTGCCCAGGAGAGCGAAGGCGGGGTAGGCAATTTTTCTGGGCAAGTTCGGCAGAGCTTCTGTGACGAGCTGCATATCGCGCAGCGTGGTGCGAGTCGCCTTGGCGGAGTGCCCTTCTTCATTACAGCCGCCGGCCAGGAGCATACCACCGGGAGTGCCGGCGTAGGCAGCATAAGCAACAGGATGGGGGAGCTGTCCGACCGCGCGGGATTGTATGGATTTGCCGTTTTCCGCCGGAGTGATGACGGCGGCATCGGCGTAGTAGACCTTGGCACCGCGTTCCTCCGGGGTTTTGGCATTCGGTTTGGCATGCGGGAAATTTGCTCCACCCGCTACAACGAGGGAGGGTTCGGTCTGTCCCTCCTCAGGGGGCAGCAGGACGGCCACCATGCCGGCGCGGCCGACAGCATCATCAATTTTTCCCTGGGTGCAGATCGTTTCACCCATGGCGGCAGAGAAAAGGCACAAGGCAGCGAAAGCAGGACAGAGTCTTTTCATAATGATGTGCAGGGGGGAAGGAAAAGAAGCTAGTCGATGCAAACACTCCAGACCTGGTTGGAGCGCTTGCCGGGACTCTGTTCGCCATTCACGATGACGGCGCGTCCGCACCATTCGGCACAGGGAAGCACGGCGCGTGCTGCCGCTACCTCGCCGACCTCACGCCACTCATCAGCCGCAGGATTGTAACAGAGACTTGCACTATGGAAACCGGGATGCGCGGCCGAGGCCGGCAGGCGCACAGTACCATCATCCCCGCCCAGCAGGTAGATTTCCCCGCCGAGCACGGGGGCAGGAGTGGGGGCTGCCGCGCAGAATCTCGGGAGATCTGCGAGGTGCTGCCAGCCTTCACCGGCATCATACAGCCACGCCTCGGTGAGCATATCGCGCTGCATGCGCCCATCTTCCGCGGGTTTCAGACCGATACCGCCGAGCACATAGAGCTTATCACCAATGGACGCCATCTGATGCAGGAAACGCCCGCGCCCGGGCAGAGGAGACTGCTCGTTCCAGCTGTCAGTGGCGGGGGAATAGACAAAGAGGTGATTCTGGGCATCCTGCTCGCCGGGGGCAACACTGCCGCCCAGCACGTAAACTTCCTCCCCGACGAGTACGGCGCTGTGACCGGTGAGAGGCGTGGGCAGAGGGGCAAGCGGCTCACACGCCGTTTCGCCGTTGCGGTACGTCAGCAGGAAGCATTCCGACGTGGCGCCGCCGGCATTGCAGCCGCCGATGAGCATCACCCCCATGGGCAGGGAAACAGCGGCGCCGTAGCCCAGTGGCTTTGGAAGACGCCCGGCTTTTTCCCACTGATCAGCACCGGGTTGGAGGGCAAAGACAGCATCCGTCCACATCTTCTTTCCTCCCTCCCAGAGGGGTTTCTCCGGGAAATTGGCCCCACCGGCCACCAGAAGGGCTTCGTTATGCACCCCCGCGTACGCCCCGGCGAAGCCCTCCGGATCCGGCAGGCTCGGCAGTTCTTCCCACTTGAGGCTATCAGTTTTCATCAGTTCGCTCCAATGTAGCGGAGGACTTGCATAATGTCAAGGAAAAATCACATTTATAAAACATTTGGCCGATGCAAATTTAGCGTTCGGGGCGAAAGCCGGGGCAAACAAATCAGCGGGAAGAGCGGGGGACGAATTACGAAGTGTTGAGTCAGCGTGCTTGCACGCGTTTTTGTGGAGCGATAGCGCAGTCGAATTTTGATTGCCATGTATGATTGGTTCTACATGTCCACAAAGCTTTTCAGCCAGACCTCGCCTATACTTCTGCTCACCACCTCAGCTGTCGTTTTGCAGTTTCCGGGCTTGCGGCTTGCCCGCTTGACACTTCGAGCTTCTCCTGGGGTCGTACTTTCCTTTGGTTTTACACTTAGTTTTGCACTTACCGGGAAATTGCATTTTTTGGCAACTTTGGTGAAGTTTGCTCTGTACATTTTTACTGAGCCGTGATTTCATTGGCGGGCATGAGTACGGGAGACGGACGAGAGGGGAAGATACGCGCTGCGCTGGCGAAGGGTCGGCTCGGCGGTAAGCTTGCCGGACTCAGCTTGCCGCGCCAGATTATCACCATTGCTCTCTGGCCCCTGCTTGAGCAGGTGATGAGTTTCATCTGCTCCTCCACTTCACTCATCCTTGCCACCGGTATGAGCGACGATGGGGTGGTGAAGGAACAGCTCGCCTCCGGCATTGGGGTGACGGGGTATGTGATGTGGCTGGGATTTCTCATGCAGGGCGCAGTAGGAATGGGTGCCACGGCTATCGTGAGCCGTATGACCGGGGCGCGTCGATTTGAGGAGGCGAATTATGCGGCAAATCAGGCGGCGGCTCTGGGATTCATCGCGGGGCTGCTTTCAGCGGGATTGATGTATATCACGGCAGAGTTTCTGGTGACGGATCTGTTGAATCTTTCCGATTTTGCGAGGGAGGTGGCTCTCAGATTCATGTACACGGGCTGCTGGGTGGCGGTATTTTCAGGGGTAGTGTTTGCAGTGAACGCCGCTCTTCGCGGCAGCGGAGACACGAAGACCCCGTTTTTCATCATGCTGGCAGTGGATGGGCTCAACGTGGTCTTTAGTTTGGCGCTCGTGTACGGGTGCGGCATGTTTGTGGAGGGTCTGGCCTGGGGCATGGTGCTCGGAATGGCGGTGGCCAGTGTGATTTTGCTTTGGATTCTGGTACGTCACTCCCTGCAGATGCGGAGCCGCATGAAGGGAGAAGAAAATTCGCTGGATGCGTATTGCGCCGCGCAGGGGGAGACGTACGTTCCCCCTCTCTACCTCCGCCTGCGTGATTTGAGACCCGGTTTAGGCATGATGGCGCGCATCCTCAACATCGGGTTGCCGCAGGCGGTGGAGGTCGGCGGCATCTGGCTCATCCAGATCTACGTTTTGCACGTTATTTCGCGTCTTGGGGATGCTTCCGTGGGGGCTCATACCATTGCTATCCGCATTGAATCACTCAGTTTTCTGCCGGGTTTTGCGATCGGGGTGGCAGGCGCGGCGCTTGTGGGGCAATACCTCGGCAGCGGCAGCGTACGCCTGGCGCATGAAACAGTTCGTCGCTGCGTGCGTTACAGCGTCCTTTTCATGGGCGCAATGGGAGTGGTGTTTTACCTTTTTCCGGGATTCTTTGTGCGTATTTTTGCTTCTGATTCGCCGGGGCTCATGGCGGTGGCAGTTCCTGTGGTGCAGGTCTTTTTGCTGGCAGAGCCATTTTACGCGGCCATGCTGATGATCAAGATGTGCCTGCGCGGGGCAGGGGATACGCGCCGCGTGACCCTCGTTTCCTACGGATGCATGGGCTTCTTCCGCGTGGGATGTCTCTTCCTGTGGAATCTCCTTTGGCCGGAGACGCTCTCACTGGTGGCCCTGTGGTGTCTCTTTGTGGTGGATATGGCTGTGGAGTATTTGATTCTCCAGCGCATGCTGGACGGGCTCGTCTGGGCACGTCGGCGAGTGTGAGTCGACAGAGGGAAGCACGAAGCCGATTTGAAGGACTTCTTCCTGATTCGTTTGCTCCAGCCGGGGAGAACCCGCGCTTGCCTTGCCGGGGGAAGCATGCTACAATGCGCCCGATGACCTTCTATGAAGAACTGCAGTGGCGTGGCCTGGTGAATCAGATTTCGGATGAGAAATTGATTGACAAACTCAACGCGGGAGGACTTACTTTTTACATAGGGACGGATCCAACGGGAGACAGCTTGCACCTGGGGCACTACTCAAGCTTTTTGATCACTAAGCGGCTGCAGAGGGCCGGGCATCATCCGCTGCTGCTGGTTGGGCTTGCCACGGGGCTGGTGGGTGATCCGCGGGGCACGGTGGAGAGAGAGCTGCAGCAGCGCGAGCAGGTGGTGCGGAACTACGAGAGCTTGAGAGCGCAAGTGGAGAGAATTTTCGGCTTCGAGGTCGTGAATAATTATGACTGGATCGGCAAGCTGAATGTCATTGACTTCTTCCGCGACTATGGGAAGTACATCAACGTGGGCTACATGCTCACGAAGGATCACGTTCGTCGCCAGATGGAGACGGGAATCTCTTATGCGGAATTTTCCTACATGTTGATTCAGGCAATTGATTTCAAGTACCTGCACGAGACGCGGGGGGTGGATCTGCAAGTGGCGGGCAGTGACCAGTGGGGCAACATCACGACCGGTGTCGAACTCATCCGCAAGACTACGGGGGATGAAGTGTATGGACTCACTATGCCGCTGGTGACAGATAGCCAGGGGAACAAATTTGGCAAGAGTGAAGGGAATGCTCTGTGGCTGGACAAGGAGAAGACATCCTCTTATGACCTCTACCAGTTTCTGATCAACTCTGAGGATTCTGAGGTGATATCGTATCTCAAGCGCCTGACTTTTCTGACGCCTGAGCAGATCATGCAAATTGAGGCCGAGCATTTGGCGCACCCCGAGCAGCGCCTTGCTCAACAGGCCCTGGCGCGTGAAATCATCACCGACCTGCATGGCGCAGAGGAGTACGAACGCGCCGCGCAGACCAGCAGGAAACTCTTTGCCGGGGATTACTCAGGGATGAGTCTCAGGGAGGTGCAATCTGCCCTGCGGGGGGCGCCGCAAATGCGGCTGCACGAGGGAATTACTCTTGCGGATACTCTGGTGCAGGGCGGCATTTGCTCCTCCAAGAGAGAGGCACGCGAGTTCATCAACAATGGAGCAATCTCCCTCAACGGTACGGTGGTGAAGGATCCTGCGACTATTATCAGCAGGGAGTTGGCAAAAGGGGAGGAATATATTGTCATCCGCCGCGGCAAGAAAAAATATTACCTCGGGCTCTTCGTATGAAGTGTTGTTTTATCGTTGGACTGCTTTTTTGGGGGCTGATTTCTGCTGCAGCGCAGGATGCGGCAGAGCTACCCGGGCAAGCGACGGCACAGGGAGCGACCGTCGGGCAACTCAATCCCGCCGGGAAAGACGCCATCAAGCGGGCGCTGCTCTCCCGCGCGGTGCAGCTTAAGGCTGATCGTCACCGCATTACCCCGGAAGCGGCGACGGTCTACGTGGCTCTCGCAGAGCAGCTGGGAGCCCCGTCGGATTTTGTGCAACTGCTCGCTGAGGAAAAGGGTACACCTATGGCGGGGCGAGCAGCTTACGACCACCGGCAGGTCATGGAGGAAGTAACGCAGGGGTATGGGGTTGATGCGTTGCAGATTCGTCTCTTCGTCGAGGGACTGAAGATGGAGACACAAAAGATTGAGGAGGTGATTGCTTGGCTTCCCGTGCGCGATTTGTTCAACCTCTCTACCGCTGAACAACTCAAAACATTGCGCCAGGAGACACTGCCGGAAAAGCTCGAAGAATTGTGCGCTTTGTACCGGAAAATGCTGGATGTTTACCTGACGATCGATTCGCGTGAAACGGCGGATGCCGCCGCGCAGAAGTTGCTTCCATGTCTGCCGGAACTTGATCGTACCGCGCCGATTCGCATGTTGCTGCGCCGGGTCGGCCCACGCCGCTTTCCCGGCTACGATGAGATTGTGGGGCAAATTGCGCGCCGTCTCTCTGCCCGCCGCAAAGAACTGTTTGAATCCTCCTTCTACGCATCGGCACGGATGAAGGCGCTGGACGCTTTGCTGTGTTTTTGAAACGTCACAGAGCTTCGCGCAAGCGCGCGCCGGCTCAACACTTCGTCCTTCGCGCCTCGTACTTTCTTTTCGCTCCGTACTTCGGCAAACGCATTTCCTGATGAGTTTGCCCCGGCGCCCGAGTTGCTTTGTGCGCGGTTGACAAGGGGAAAGGGGGATGCTAGGATCACGGCATGGCGCGTGATGACCGACCTGAGCTACTGGCTCCTGCGGGAGATTGGGAATGCGCTCGCGCTGCCGTAGCGAATGGGGCGGATGCGATTTATTTCGGGACAGAATATTTGAATGCCCGAATGAGGGCGCGCAACTTTACTTGCGCGGACGTGGCGGATCTCATGGATTTTCTGCACAGTCGCGGTGTGCGCGGATATGTGACGATGAACGTGTTGATTTTCCCTGAGGAGATGGCGCGGGCCGTGGAGAGTTTGCACCTGTTAGATGACGCCGGGGTGGATGGCGTAATCGTGCAGGATATGGGGCTGGCAGAAGTCATCACGCAGCAGAGACGCGGCGGTTCCCTGCGTATGGAATTGCATATCTCTACCCAGATGAGCGTGTGCTGCCCGGAGGCCGTTCGGCTGGTGGACCGCCTCTATGCCCCGGAGCAGATCGTATTGGCTCGCGAATTATCGCTACAGGAGATTGCCGCTTGCGCCGAAGCCACCTCTGCGCGCATTGAGGTGTTTTGTCACGGAGCGTTGTGCGTTTCGTACTCCGGTCAATGTCTCACGAGCGAGGCGCTCGGTTGCCGCAGCGCGAACCGTGGGGAATGCGCTCAGGCGTGTCGCTTGCCTTATCGTTTGAAAGTGGATGGGAGATTGCTCGATCTGGGAGCCCGGCGGTTCCTTTTTTCTCCCCAGGATTTGTGCACCCCGGAGCTGGTGCAACCCATGCTGCGCGCGGGCGTACGCAGTTTCAAGATTGAGGGACGCCTCAAGAGCAGGGATTATGTGGCAGCAGTGACACAGACCTACCGCCGCGCACTGGATTCTGCCATGGCAGGCGAAGCGTACGCCCTGCCGGAGGACGAACTTTATGCCCTGAAGATGACTTTTTCACGCGGGTTTTCCACAGGATGGTTGCAAGGGACGGATCACCCACGCCTCACGCACGGCA
Organism: uncultured Akkermansia sp.; assembly: GCA_947631435.1. Taxonomy (GTDB): domain Bacteria; phylum Verrucomicrobiota; class Verrucomicrobiia; order Verrucomicrobiales; family Akkermansiaceae; genus Akkermansia. Next base: position 23,153 of record CANRLM010000008.1, on the reverse strand, counting down.
CCTGCTCAAAGAAGAGGGGAGTAGCGGTGGGTAGAGTGGGCCGGCTTGCAGAAGGGAGACTCACGCTTGCGGAGGAACCGCGGGTGCCTCTTGCGCCCGGGGATGGTTTTGTGATCGTTGCTTCGGGAGGCGAGAGCGATGAGGAGAAGGAGTTCGGAGGAAAAATCTATCGACTCAAGGGGAGTCGCGTGCTCCTGTTTCGCAGTAACTCGGGGACGGAGGAGATAACAACATTCTGCGGGGGTATGCTCTACAAGACCTCAGATCCCTCTCTCAGCAAGCGTTTACGGGCGAGCTGCAAGCTGCGTCCACTGCGCCCCGGGGAAGGGAATGAGACCCTGGATATGCGTTTCACGGCGAGGGCAGGGGAACCCGCTCAGTTGGAGGCCCGCGGGGTATGCGTCCGGAGCTCGATTCTGCCGCAGAGGGCGGATAAGCACGCAATGGATGAAGAGGGTCTGCGTGCGCGTCTCTTCCGACTGGGAGGAACGCCGTTTGCTCCCGGGAAGTTGGAGTGCTGCCTGGAGCCCGGACTGATGCTTCCAATCGCCGAACTCAACCGCATGCGGCGTGAGCTTGTGGAGAGATTGGGGAAAGTTTGCTTTTCTGTTGATAGCCGCACGCATAGGCCTGCGATGCCGGTACAATTTGCACCGCCGGCACCGGTTCAACAAGCGGAGTTGAGTGCGCTCTGCCGCACCCGGGAGCAGGCTCTGACGGCCTTGCAGTGCGGAGTGCGGCGACTTTACCTGGATCCCGTCGACTTGCGTGATATGCCGCTGTGGACGGAGGAATTGCGAGCATCATTTCCAGCCGCACAATTCTGGGGGAGCACTCTCCGCGTGATGAAACCTCGGGAGGCGGGTTATTTTCGCTTTCTGCGCGAGATGAAGCCAGATGGTATTCTCGTACGCAATCCCGGCGCTGCCCAATACTGGCTCGGGAAGGGGATACCCCTCGTAGGTGATTTTTCGCTGAACATAGCGAACCCTCAGAGTGTGATGCTTTGGCACGGGCTTGGAATGCAGGCTTGCACGGTGTCGTATGATCTCAATATGCAGCAGATTCGGGATCTTCTGCGGAGTGGCTGCGGACCTTACATGGAGCTCGTGCTGCACCAACACATCCCCATGTTTCATTGTGAGCATTGCGTCTTTTGCACCTTCCTCTCTCATGGACACGATTTCAAGGATTGCGGGCAACCCTGCCGACAGCATTCGGTGCATGTGGTGGATCGCAAAGGAGCGGAGCATTATCTGCTCAGCGATGAGGGATGTCGCAACACGCTCTTTAATGCTCGCGCTCAATCCGCCGCCCGTTGCGTGCCGGGAGCATTGCACTCGGGGCTTTTTCGACTTCGTGTGGAATTTCTCCGTGAGGACGCCGGACAGGTTCGCCGCATCCTGGAAGAATACGGTAGTTTTCTGGCGGGTAAGACGGGAGTGGAATCACTGCTGAGGGAGCTTGGGGCCATTGATCGACCCGGTGTGACTGAGCCGGAACGGTAAAGCCCTGAGTCGTTGCTCTGCTCACGACACAAAAAGGGCGCCCACGCGGCAGGGAGCGTCCTTTTGCGAAATGCAGAACAAAGGTTCTGCTCAAAATCAGAGCAGAGCTTTGAGGTGGGCCAGGATATTGTCTTTTGACGTGGCGCCCGTGATGGTATCCGCCAGCTCGCCGTTCTTGAAGAAGAGCAGTGTGGGAATGGAACGGATACCAAAACGATTTGCCAGAGATGCATTACCGTCCACATCCACCTTGCCGACCTTGGCCAGACCTACCATTTCCGTGGCAACCTGGTCGATGATGGGGGAGATCATCTTACAAGGACCACACCATGTAGCCCAAAAATCCACAAGCACAGGGACGGACGAACCGACCACCTCTGCTTCAAAGTTTGCTTCTGTGATGACTAGAGCCATAGCTGTATTATTGATGGTGACACTAAGTACTGCGCTGAGTATATGTTATTCTTCCTCTTCCTCGTCGTCTCCATTGTCGGAGGCGGCTTCTGTTTCTCCGGAAGCATCGGCTGAAGCAGAGTACCCGGAAGAATCGGAGTCTGAAACTGCGGGTTCTCCGAAGAGATACTCCGAGCTGCGCTTCGGAGTCTGATCAGTCGAGTACACCGTGAACAGGAACAGAGCAGCCATGAGCAGGGCCGCTATGTTGATGCCAATGAAAACCGGAGTGACGGGTTTGACCTCTTCCTCCTCTTCAGCAGCAGCAGCTGTTTGCCGCGAAAGCCCGGCAGGTCTGGTGAGCGCTGCAGTCTTCTGGGATGTCGGCTTCTTTGCCCCGCCGGAGGAAGCCTGCTTGCCGATCGGCGCGGTGGCAGCGGGCATAGCGACGGTGGCAGAGGTCTTGAGCGAACCCGTTCCACCTGCCTTCAGGGTAGAGCCACCGGCTCCTGGGGGTGCGGGTTTGGATCCCGCCGTTGCTGCTCTTGGGGCAGCCGGGCGCGCTAGGGGAACTGTAGCGGCGGGCGCAGCCGGACGCGCAGGAACTCGTGGAGGAACCGGAACTCCCGGAGGAGCCGGCATTACGGGAACTCCCGGAACGGGACGCGGCGGAAAAGCCGGGGCTGCTCCCGGCGGCGGCATGGGCATGCCGGGACGCGGCGGCACGGGAATCGCACCCGGAGCCACGGGCATCGGCATGGGAGCCACGGGAGGTACCGGAGGAACAGGCGGAGCAAACATTCCGGGCGCCGCCGGCATGCGCGGCGCTACGGGAGGAACAGGCATCCCCGGCGCGGGCGGCGGCATGGGCATGCCGGGCGCCGGCGGTGGCACGGGGGGAGTAGGTACCGGAGGAGTGTTCATGGCAGTCGTAAATCTCTGACTTCTTAAAGAGTTCCTTCCTATATTGCACTTTTTTGGAGGCAAAGCAAGCGGAAAACTCATCAAAGGCCATATTTTTTGCGTAGGCCCCCTCCGGGAAGAGAAGAACCGGAAATTAAAATTGCGCACATCTATGCCGTTCTCAATACTTCGCGACTTCGTACCATGGCAAACGCGTTTTCCAATGCGTTTGCCCTGCCTGACTTTATGCTTGCCTTGTGAGGCAAAATACGCTTGAATGACCGTGTATGAAAACGGTTTTTCTTACGGGGGTTTGTTTACTTGCAGGTGGGGGATTGCTCACGGCTTGCGGGGAGTGCTCCTGCAAGGGGAATAGCGATTACTTGCGCGATGTGCCGGTGATGCATTCTCAGCGTTTTGACTAATCAAGTGAAGCACAGGAAATTCCGGAGGAAATGTCCTTTGATATCCGTGAAAAAACTGAAACGAAACCGCAGCGAGCTCTGCTGGTGGGGATCGGATTGCCGGGTGAGAAAAGCAGGGAGAGGGACGCCCTGCTGGAGGAGCTGGTAGATCTTGTGTCCAATCTGGGTTTCGGCATCGTAGAGAGTCGCGTGGTGTGGACCCGTGAACTGCAGGCGAAGTACCTCTGCGGCATCGGCAAAGCAGCGGAGGTACAGGCCCTTGTTGATGAGCTGCAGGCAGATTGCCTGGTCATCGATAATATGCTTTCTCCTTCCCAGCAACGGGAGTGGGAGAGTCTGGTCGGTGTGCCGGTAAAGGATCGAGAGGAGGTTATTCTTGATATCTTTGCACAGCGGGCTCGCACCCGTGAGGCCGTGATGCAAGTGGATTTGGCGCGTATGCAATACGCCCTGCCGCGCATGGTCGGCATGTGGCAGCATCTGGATCGCCAGAGGGGCGGATCCGGGGGAGGGAAGGGGGGAGGAGCGGCTGCTCGTGGCGAGGGAGAGAAGCAGATCGAGGTGGATCGGCGTCTTGCTCACGAGCGCATCGAGACCATCCGCCGGGAGTTAGAAGTGGTGCGCCGCCAGCGCGCTACACAACGAAAAGAACGAACGCGCCGAGGTATTCCAACTGCGGCTATTGTTGGCTACACGAATGCTGGTAAATCCAGTCTGCTCAACTCTCTGACGGATGCCGGAGTATTGGCCCAGGATATCTTGTTTGCCACGCTGGACACGACGAGTCGCAAGATTGAACTTCCGGATGGGCAGCCGATGGTGATCACCGATACGGTGGGCTTTATCCGTAACCTGCCTCATCGTCTGGTGGAGGCATTTAAATCAACCATGGAAGAGGCTGTGGTGGCAGATCTTCTCATCCACGTGGTGGACGCGAGTGATGCGGAAGCACAGAGGCATTACGAGACGACTTGTTCGGTGCTTGCGGAATTAGGAGTGGGGGATAAGCCTGTCATTCTTGTGTGCAATAAGCTTGACAGGTTGAAAGAGGAGGAACGCTCAGAAATGTTTGCTCGGTTGAAGTTTGCCGCGGGAGATATTCCTTGTGTGCTGATGAGTGCAGTGCGAGGTGAAGGAATGCAAGAGCTGTTGGCGGCGTGTGTGGAGGCGCTTTCTCATCGGGTGCAGACCGCTACCTACCGCATTCCGCAGGCGGAAGCGCGGTTGTTGGCTGTGATGCACCGGGACGGAAAAGTTATCTCTGCGGAATACGAGGGGAATGACATCATTGTGCGAGCGATTTTGCCGAAGGAATTTGCCGCCAGAATAGAATCATACCGGGAACGTTGATTTATGAGAATCTTCCTTTCGCTTATCCTTTTGCTCTTGCCCTGCTTGTCAGCTTGTAAGCAGGTGGAAGGGCGTTCTTCCATGAGCGCCGATGAATGGGAACTTGCCAGTAAGAATAAGCGTGTGGCCCGTACGTTTGAGGAGTTTATCAATAGTCCGAATTACAGTATGTCGCGCGATATGTGGCGCGGCAGAGCTCTGCAACTGCACGATCCACGCCGTTCCCGCGTGGAGATCCTGCTGGCCGAGCAGCGTGGACGTCTCTTCATTCACGACCAGATTGCGATGGATTTTCCCATCTGCTCCGGCAGGGTGGGAGGGCATGAGACTCCGCGTGGTCGCTTTCGCATCTCCGAAAAACAGCGTGAGCATCGTTCCTCCCTTTACGGCAGTTGGGTGAATGCGAGAGATGAGATCGTGAAATCTGATGCTTCGTCCGGGGAGAGGGCTCCTGCCGGTACTCATTTCAAGGGGGCCCTCATGACATACTGGATGCGCTTCAACGGCGCGATCGGGATGCACGTCGGCAGCGTCTACCGGAGTGGGGCTTCGCATGGTTGCGTTCGCATTCCACCGGAGGCTTGCAGCATACTCTTCGAAAAGCTGGCCGTCGGTTCGGTCGTCGTGGTAAAATGAGCCTTCATACTCCCTTTCTATGATTTCGAGACTATATAGCGCAGCGGTTAATGGCATAACCGGTTATGAGGTGCAGGTGGAAGTGAACGTGCAGAAGGTGGAGGATACCGGGCGCTTTATGGTGGTAGGCTTGCCGGACACTGCCGTGCGCGAGAGTGTGCAACGCGTCACCGCCGCTTTGCAGAATAGCCACTTCTTCTGCCCCGGGCAGATTCTTGCCACCGTGAATTTAGCCCCGGCGGATGTGAAAAAGCAGGGACCGGGGTTTGACCTGCCGATCGCTCTGGGGCTCGAGATGGCCCTGCAGAACAATTACACAGGCCTACCGGAGGCTTTCCGTCGGCGTGTGCCAACGGGAGCGGAGGAATGGTGTATTGTGGGGGAGCTGGCGCTGGACGGGACGGTGCGCGGCGTGCGCGGTGTGTTGCCGCAGGCTGTGGCAGCGCGGGAAGCCGGGAAGAAGTTTCTCATGCTTTCTCCGGAGAATGCGAGGGAAGCTGCTGTTGTGGAGGGATTGCGCGTCTGCCCGGTGGAGAATTTACAGGAGGCGTGGGAGGTGCTGCTGGAGGGTCCGGAGCGATGCCGATCGATGGAGCTTCCTCCGGAGGAAGGAGCATTTGTTGACGGGCCGGACTTTGATGAGATTAAAGGTCAGCCATACGCCCGGCGTGCGATGGAGATTGCGGCGGCGGGTGGGCACAATCTTTTGATGTGCGGTAGTCCGGGCAGTGGCAAGAGCATGCTGGCGGCGCGTCTGCCGAGTATTTTGCCACCGATGACGCATGAAGAGGCATTGGAAATCAGCACTATTCACTCTGTCTGCGGATTGTTGCCAAAGACGGGTGGTTTGCTGAAGACACGCCCTTTTCGTTCGCCTCATCATACAATATCGGATGTTGGTCTGATGGGTGGCGGGAGCTCGATCTCTCCCGGGGAGATCACACTGGCTCATCACGGTGTGCTGTTTTTAGATGAGTTTCCGGAGTTCAGTCGTCGCACGCTCGAGACTTTGCGGCAACCGTTGGAGGATGGGGTGGTGACAATATCGCGCGCAAGCGGATCTATGGATTTCCCCTGCCAGTTCATGCTGGTGGCGGCGATGAACCCGTGTCCTTGCGGCTACCTGGGCGATCCTAAGCACGCCTGCCATTGCAAACCGGCGGACGTGGCGCGCTACCGCAAGAAAATTTCCGGACCATTGCTGGATCGCTTTGACATGCTCATTGAGGTGCCGGCGGTGGATCCTGCCAGTTTGCTGAGCCGACCGGATGGGGAGAGCAGCGCTGTCATTCGCGCCCGGGTGGCGGCGGCCCGAACTCTGCAACAGCAGAGGTATGCCGACACTCGTGTCCGCTGCAATGCCCGTCTCTCCGGAAAACAGTTGCGCAAGTATTGTCCGCTCACAGAGAATCAACAGACTCTGCTGCTGGCAGCAGTGGAGCAGTTCGGACTTTCAGCACGAGCATTTGATCGCATCTTGCGCGTGACGCGCACAATAGCGGATCTGGCCGGTCGAGAAGCTCCGGAGGATGGCGATTTGCTTGAGGCAATACAATTTCGGCAGTTTGAATCAGAACTTCGTGCATAATTTTCTTTGACAGAAAAGTCTGCCTGAGTACGAATACTTATATAGTAGGGAAGAATACCGGACCTGTCCCGTTGAACAACACACTCTCCTCATTATGAAATTGGTGAAGTTATTATTCGTCGTGCTACTCTGCGTGAGTTCTTTTCGCGTTGACTCCGCGTTGGGCGAGGTCGTTGATGGAAGAGTTTTACCTGAACGCGAATGTTTCGATTTTGGTTGGTCCTTCCGCTACTTTGGCCCGTTCTCCCCGGATGGTGCAGCCGTTGGGATTTATGCTCCCGAAGGGTCTCAGGCGGGAAATCCTGCGACGCATGCTATCGATGGTGACAGGGGAACTCGCTGGTGCGCGCCCGACGCGAAGGCGGGTCACTCTCTCCTGCTGAATCTGGACGGAAAGACTCCCCTGAAGGAACTGAAGATATACTGGGAAAAAGCAGACAGGCAGGAAGTGGAGGTTGAGCTCGGCTTTCCCGGGGGAGTGGTAGAAAAGCTGATTGTGTCCGAGAACGAGGGATCGTCGCAGATTGACATGAAAGGACGAGCTCTTGAAAGGCTCCGACTGATTTTTCCCGGAACTTCTCGGAGTTCGTGGGCGAGTGTTCGTGAGATTGAGCTGTCAGGGATGGATGGAAAGCCGGTTTCTCCCATCAGGGTGGAGGATCCCACGGAACCGGCCATGCCGGGGTATGACGAGAGAGCCTTCAAACCTGTGCAACTGCCACACGATTGGGCGATTGAGAGCCCATTCCTGCGCGATGAACCGAATGAAACGGGAAAGCTTCCATGGAACGGCTATGGCTGGTACCGCAAGCATTTTGAGGTGGCGGAAGATTTCTCTCCGAAAAAAGATCGCTATTACATAGACTTTGATGGTGTGATGTCGCATCCGCTGGTGTACGTGAACGGCAGGAAGGCGGGAGAATGGGCGTACGGATATTCTTCCTTCCGCGTGGATATTACCCCGTATCTCCACCCCGGGAAAGATAACCTGGTGGCGGTGCGTGCAAGCAATGAACCTCTGTCTACGCGCTGGTATCCTGGAGCCGGCATCTACCGACATGTCCGGCTGGAGCATGTTGCTCCTGCGCACATCGCTTACAACGGCATTTACGTGACTACACCGGAGATTTCCCCCGATAACGCCACAGTTCGGGTTGAGACGTGTGTCGAAAATACCGGGGACTCGCCGACGGAATTTGCCGTGGAACAGAAAGTGGGAGAGGCGGTAGCGCAGCCCGTGTGGGTTACGTTGGCGCCGGGGACATCCTGTACCGTGGAGCAGCAGCTTTCCCTCCCCAGTCCGAGGTTGTGGAGCTGTGAAGAGCCGAACCTGTACTCGCTCACGACGACGCTTTCCCAAAAGGGGGCCGCGTCCGAGGTGCGCAATACACGGTTTGGGGTGAGACGTATTGAGTGGAAGCCGGATGGATTTTACCTCAATGGCAAGCGTGTACAACTGAATGGCGTTTGCGAACATCACGACTTGGGAGCGCTAGGTTCCGCTTTCCACCGGAGAGCATGGGAGCGTAAAGTTCGTAAACTTAAGTATATGGGTTGCAATTCCATTCGGACTTCTCATAATCCGCCTGCGCCGGAGGTGCTTGATGTTTGCGATGAACAGGGAGTACTCGTTCTTGATGAACTCTTTGATATCTGGAAGGCGCAGAAATACGATAAATTGAACGGCTATCATCGGGACTGGGATCAATGGTGGAAGCGTGATGTGGAGAATTTTGTGCGGCGTGATCGCAATCATCCCTGTGTGATTATGTGGAGCGGCGGTAATGAAATTTCGGAAATCACATCGGCGACAGGTGTTGAGATTTGTCGCAATCTTCGCGATGAATTTCGTAAGTACGATACCACCCGCCCCTTCACCGTGGGGGTGAATAACGTCGAGGGTGCATGGAACGGCTTTGGAGATGTGCTGGATGTCATGGGCTTCAACTACAAGCCGTGGACCTACCGCGAGTACGTCAGGCGGCGGCCCAACAAACCTGTTTACGGGTCTGAAACTGCTTCCGGCATCGGCACACGCGGGTTTTACGTCTTCCCGCTCCGCTGGGGTGGAGGCGGTGGCACAAGCGCCTTCCAGGTGAGTGCGTATGGCGTGGCGGCTGTGGCCTGGGGTAATTGTGGGGATGTGGAGTTCAAGGCGCAGGATGATGAGCCGAACATGGCAGGAGAATATGTGTGGACCGGCTTTGATTATCTCGGTGAACCTACACCATACAATCAAGATGCCTCTAATGTTGGAAATCTGCAGGAATTATCCGATGCTGAGAAACAGGCGATTATGGACCAGCTTCAGGCCATGGGCAATAAGGCTCCCAGCCGCAGCTCGTATTTCGGACTGATTGACCTTGCGGGTTTTCCGAAGGATGCCTTCTATCTTTACAAAAGCCGCTGGTCACCGGATGAGCGCTTTGCGCATCTTCTCCCGCATTGGAATTGGAGGGGCAGGGAGGGGAAAGTGACGCCGGTGATGTGCTTCAGTTCCGGCGACGAGGCTGAGTTGTTCGTGAATGGTAAGAGTCAGGGAGTTTGTCGCAAGGATGAAAAAAACGAGGGCGAGAAGATTCCTCAGGGCGTTCGTGATACGTCCCGCACCGCCTACCGCTTTGTGTGGGAAAATGTGGTTTACGAACCGGGCGAGATCCACGTGGTGGTGAAAAAGGGCGGCAAACTCTGGGCAGAGGACAGGGTGGTGACTACGGGGGAGGCTGTCGGAGTGCAGGCTTCGGTGGATGGTTCCACTATTGCTGCAGATGGGCATGACCTGAGCTTTATCGAGTTGGCAGTGGTGGATGAGGAGGGGCATGTGGTGCCGACGGATTGCCGGAAGGTAAGCTTCTCCATTGAGGGACCGGCGACACTCATCGGGTTCTGCAATGGTAACCCCATTGACCAGACTTGCATGCAGAATCCGAATCAGTCTTTCTTCAACGGTCGCATCCTCGCTATTGTGCGCTCCAAACGCGGCGAGACGGGTTCAGTCACCGTGAGCGTTTGCGCGGAAAATTTGCCGACTGTTCAGGAGCATATTCAAGTTGTGGCACCGCAGGAGAAATAGCTTCTCCACTTCGTGAGACGAGAATAACAACTCAGAGCGGGAGGGACGTGTCGCGTCCTGTCCCTTGTGCCCTTTCCTTCCCTCACGCTCTCGTCCGCTCTTCACGAGGGAAGACTCAGGCGGCTGTTTTAAAGAAGTTGCGGGAGGTGACGAAGAAAAAGACCAAGCCGACGCTGACACTCAGGAGAGCGTAGATGAGGAAGGTGGAAGTGGAGGCAGGATCGGAGACAAGAGCGGTGAGGAAGATGATGAGGAAATTGCCGAGAGTGCTGGTAAGAAACCAGAAACCGGAGACGATACTCTTGAGATTTTTACCGGCGGCGGTATAGGCGTATTCGAGACCGGTGGTACTGACGAGGATTTCAGAGAAAGTGAGGACGAGGTAGGGGACAGACTGCCAGAGGATGGAGAGTTGGTGGCCGGCATCAAGGAGGGACTGGATAGCGGCGACACAGGCATAGGAGACTCCGGCGAGAATGATCCCGCAGCCCATGCGGCGCAAAGGAGCTGCCCACCGACCGATGCGGGGGTAGATGATCAGCGTGACGATGGGTACAAAGATCATGATGATAAGTGGGTTTACGCTCTGCATTTCTTCGGCGCCGAAGGAAAAGCGCATTCCGGAGGAGCTGGCCAGGATAAGAGGCTGCATCTTCTCGCCCTGGAGAACCCAGCTGGACATTGTCTGGTCGAAGAGGCTCCAGAAGGGTATGATCATGAGAAACACTGTCAGCACGCGTAGAAGTCCGCGCGTTTCGCTGAGCTGATCGGCATCGTAGGGGGCAGGGACGCTGCACAGGGTCGGGAAAAGGAGAGCCCCGGTTCGACCGAGAAAATTCTGCGAGCCGAGACGTGCCGCACGGCGTGTCAGGGGAATGAGAGAAGCGACCAAACAGAAAAGCGCCGTGGATAGGGCGGCGAGAGAGGAGAGCATACCGTCGGCACCGCAGAGTTGCGCCAGGGTGTACCCACCCCACGCAAGAACAAAAAACATGATGATGACGCAAGGGAAAATAAGCAGAAAGCGACTGATTCCGCGCAGGGTGTCTGTCGTGCTCTGTATGATTTGCGTTCCCCAGCGTGCCTCAGCGCGCTCTCTACCGCTCAGGAGCTGTGAGGCGAGGACAGCCACAAACTCCGGTTGTGACGGGGCTCGGTGACGGTAGAGTTTCCTGCCGTGCCAGAAGATAAAAGTAGCGAGAGCCATGAAGATGCCCGGGATGCCGAATGCCCAGCCATAACCCCAATTTTGACGCACCCATGGGATCACGAGGAAGGAGAAGAAGGAACCCAGGTTGATGGACCAGTAGAAGGCAGCGTAGAGGCGTGTCATGGTCGCGGAGTCCGTGCCGTCTGCCTGGTCGCCCACGAAGGCAGAGACGCAGGGCTTGATGCCACCGGCGCCAAGGGCAATGATGAGCAAGCCCGCAAAGAGAATCGTCCTTCGGGATTCGATGCTCTGGAAACAATCGGACATGGAGAGTACGCCGTGTCCCAGACAGTAGAAGAGCGATACAAACAAAATCATCCTATAGCGTCCGACGAAGCGATCTGCTACCCAGGCACCCAACAGGGGAAAAATGTAGATGCAGGCGTTGAAGAGATGACTCACCACAACAGCTTCGCTCTCACTCATTGCCAGCACACTCACCATGTAGAGAGTGAGAATGCTGCGCATGCCGTAAAAACTGAAACGTTCGCAGGCCTCATTGCCCACGATGTACTTCGTCTGTGGGGGCAGGGGCATGAGAGAGGCGAGGCAGGGTTACGCGAGCCGGTTTACTCCTCGTCGGAATCTTGTGCTGTGCGCACACTCGTGGAAAGCTGCACATTGAAGCGGGAAAAGCCGGCATTCTGCCATTCCTGCATCATTTCAGCGCGTAGCTGCTCGTTCTGCATGGGTAGCTCCATGAGCTGCCGTCGCATCGTTGCGGCCGGGGAGTTTTCCACAGTGCGGCGGCTCACGGCAGTGATGCGTGCGCCGGTCGGCAGAATAGCGAGAGGTGCGAGTTTTCCGCTCGGCGTGCCAATGAGATCGGAATCTGATACACCGGTTGGCAGGACGGTGTTGAGCTGTCCCATGGCAAGGGGGCCGAAATCTTCCACCGTGCCGCCGGCAGCCGTGGCGATTTCAAAGGCATCGCGCAGTCCCTTCTCAGCAAGGGCAGATTGTATTTGCTCGTAATTTTTTTGAGCGTATTGTTTCAGAGCGTTATCGACGCGCTCCTTACGACAATCAACAAGGGCTCGTTCTTTCGCCTCCTCATAGCTCAGCACAGCAGGAGGCTCCACAGCCTCAATGCGTACGAGCTTAAGCTTCCCATCAGGTGTGGTGTAGAAACCACGGATCTGGCGGATGGCTACCAGACGATCCGCTGTGCCATTGGCTTTGGCGGACCGGTATACCTCCGGTGTTGCAACGTTCTCTACCTCTGAGAATGCAATTTCCGCCAACGGGGTATCTCTTCCGTTGTCGTTCACAGTGTCCTGCAAGCGCTCTGCCAATCCCTGCTGCGTGGCGAGTTCATAGCTTTGCAACGCTGTGCCATCCGCCTGCAGGTAGGTGAAGGGCTCATACTGCGGGTTTTTTGAGGCGCGGTCCAGAATGCCATCGAGTCCCTGACCGTTCGCGAGGGAGAGCTCCTGCAAAATCTCATCCGCCGTGGCCAGCAGATTCTCCGGGTTACTTCCTTCGCCGGGGGTGAGGGTATAGACAGAGACGATGCGTCGTTCATCGCTCTTGTAGTTTTCCTTATGTTGTTCCCAGTAGGTTCTCAACTCATCCTCCGTGGGATCCGGGGCAGCGGGAGCTGCCGAAGAAGGAATGAAAGCTGTGATGCCTGATATGCTCTGAGAGATCGCGTCAAGATAAGCAGTTTGTGCTTTCGTGTTGAAGGCCACGCCTTCACCCATTATCTTCTGCAGTGCGTTCCAGATGATGATGTCCGCCACCACGCCCCGGAAGGCCTCCTCGTGTACCCGGCTGATGTTGCCATGATGGTAGCCTGCGAGGCGGCGATAGAGGTCGAGGTTAAAAGAACCATCTTCCTTCTTGAAAGCAGGCAGGGCGCGCAGGTAGGCATCGATTTGCTCCTCGCTTGGGTGCAGCCCCAATTTATCCGCCTCCGCCTGCAGCATCGCACGATTAATTGCCACATTCACTTCCCCGTCTTTTGCTACGCCGTAGTGCCAGGAAGCATAAATGGAACGCAGGTCGTTGAGAGAGCGGAAGACTTCCGGGTGCTCCTGTTGCCATGCAATGGCTGCGGGTTGTTCTGCAGGATCAATAACGCCGTTGCCGTCGGCATCCAGGTGTTCAGTGAGTTCGCCGGTGGCAGAAATAAGAGAAGAAAGATACTGTTTCCCGTTTTCGCCAAGTGCCGCGGTTTCCGGGTAGCTGTAGCCAACGTCATTCACTCGGATGTAGAAATCTCGAGAAAACGCACTCCCCTTGCCACTGTAGTCCATCATCACGAGTCCCGCGCCTACAGCGACAATGACGATGAGCACCATGAGAGAGTTCTTGCGGATGAATTCTAGTATGGTCATAAAATTGGTCGGATTATGAAATAGACTACGTCGGCGCCGTCTATTCTACGCCAAATTCTTCTTCTTTCAAGCCTGAACCCAGGGCAATTGCATTTAAATTGAGATTCTGGCAAGAGATGGAAGATATTCGCCTCTCGAGTTTCTCAAGGGATTGCCCGTTTACTGAGGCTCCTTCTGGGCCGCACGTTGAAGAGAAACCCAGAGGCATGGAATAACTCCTTTAGTCCGCGATGGGACAAATGCGTTCCATGGAAAAGCAGAGGTCTGGATCCCGCAAGATTTTCCGGAATACCGTTACGTTCACACAGCTGCAGAGTCGTCGGTACACATCGTCATCACACTCCGCAGACATTTCGTAATTTCTGCGCATGGGCAGGCACCCGGGAAAAATGACGCTGCCTGTTCTACACGCAATAGCTTGCTTGCACAGCTCGAGCGCTTTATTGATCGCGTTTCCTGCGATGGGGGAAAAAGGAACCCTTGCCGCCGCCGCGGTAGTCATTGTTACGAGGGAATGGTCGTCTTTTGCGCGGCTCCTCGTCCACGCGGGCGCGGTAACTGCGACGGACACTATTCCTTTCCCCGCTATAGCGATGTTCACGCGGACCCCGGGTGTACGCCGGGAATGTCGGCGCGTTTTCCGGGTGCCCTTTATCTTCACGCACATTTACTTCGTACCCGCAGAGGCTGCACACAGCGAGGCGTTCTGTGAGCAGTGGTCCCACTTCCGGTGATACATCCACGAGGGTGTGCTTCAGGAAGATCCGGATGTCTCCCACACTCCCTTTTGGCGCGTCTCCCTCATTGTACAACAGCCCCGCGACATCTTTCGGTCGGATGCGCAGCATTTTACCGGCGTTGATGAAGAGAGTCACGCTATCTGCCTTTTCCTCGGAGGGGCGTTTCGGGCGTGTTGTGTGTGATATACTGCGTTCCGGGAGATCCTCGGGAATAGGTTGTAATTCGCGGCTTAGCCTTTGAATCAACAGATTGAACATCGCTGAGGCAATCTGCTCTGCCGGCAACTCAATATCGCGCAGTTCCTCCGGTAACTCGGGTTTCCCTGTCGTGGCGAGCTCCAGCACATCGTCTACAAGAGCCTCGCGGCGAGCTTGTTCCACCATCTCTGCCGTCATTACTTTCTCCCGCTGCATCCTCACACCGGTGAAACGCTCAATACGACCCAGCAGAGAGAAGTCTCGTCGCCCGATGAAAGTGACAGCCTTTCCCTTGTGTCCGGCGCGAGCTGTGCGCCCGATGCGATGCACGTAATCTTCCGGTTCGCGGGGAAGTTCGAAATTCACGACGATATCTACATCCTCAATATCCAATCCTCGTGCCGCTACGTCGGTAGCCACGAGAACATTCAGATTTCCTTTGCGGTAAGAGGCAAGAACTCGCTCCCGCAGTGCTTGTGGCATGTCGCCGTGGAGGCGGTCCACCGAGTAACCCCGCGAGAGCAGACCGTCCACAATGTCATCCACCACCCGTTTCGTGTTGGCGAACACGAGACCGCGTTTCATGCGTCCCATTTCTATGAGACGACTGAGCACTTCAATGCGAGAGGAGAAGAGTACCTCATACACACTTTGCTCGCAAGTCGGCACCGTCAGTTCCGGGCGATCAATGGTGATTTCCACCGGGTCCTGCGAGATGCGATCAATCAGCGAACGGATTGCCGGGGATATCGTGGCAGAGAAAAAAAGCGTTTGCCTTTCCGGCGGCAGCAATGCCACAATGCGGTCGATTTCCTCCGCAAAGCCCATGTCAAGCATTTCGTCTGCCTCATCCAGAATCAGCATGCTGATCCCGTCCGTACGCAACTCCCCTTTCTCAATGAGGTCCAGAATTCGCCCCGGGGTTCCGGCAACGAAAGGAACTCCGCGATGGAGTGCCGCGAGCTGCGGGGCATATGACGTGCCGCCATAAATAGCCGCGGCCGAGACATTATCTAAGAAAATTGCTAGTTTATCCACTTCCTTGCTGATCTGCACCGCCAGCTCGCGTGTCGGTGCCAGGCAAAGAATTTGCACCTGCGCTACTTTTGCGTCGATTTTTTCCAGAGCCGGAATGGTAAAAGCCAGTGTCTTGCCGGATCCCGTGTGCGACCTGCCTACGATATCCGCCCCAGCCAGTGCCGGCGGTATCGCCTGTTCCTGGATCGGAGACGGTGTCTCAAATCCGAGCATATCGATCGCCTCCAGTATTTCAGGGCATATTCCTAGCTCAGCAAATGTCATAAGCGCCGCAAAGGATGCCTTATCTCTCCCCCAATGTCAAGCTCCAATACTTTCTGAACATAGCAAATACATGCGTATGTCGGCAGAATCCTTTCCCGGAGACCTCCAATCTCTTCTGTGCTGCGCTCTGAAAGTATTTCACCCGAAGGAGGGTACCAGGTTGCAGTCTCATGATTGCCCGGGTGACTTCGTTTCTGCTTTGCATGAAGAGGAAAGACGGATGGGATGACGCAGTTATGCCGGGGCAAACGCATTCAAAACAAGTACGAAGTGGAGACAAGTACGATGTTGAGTTAGTGAGCCGGAGGCTCGGGAATGGCGAAACGAAAGCTGAGGTGGTGGGCAGAAGCGTAGACGAGATCCAGATGGAAAGGCTTTGTGGACATGTAGAGCTGTATCCCCGGAATAGCTCTTCACAAACCTTCCCAGCCACCCACCCGCTGCGCTCCAAAATTTGGCTGCGCTAAAGCTCTGCAAAGACGCGCGCAAGCGCGCTAGCTCAACACTTCGTAGTTCGGCAAAAGCATTTCCTGATGCATTTGCTCTGGCAGTTATGCGTAGATTATTGACTTTGCTCTTTTTTTGTGGAAAGAAGGTGAGGAGCCTATGGCTCGCGCGTGAAGTTGCGGTAGTAATGCCAGTTGAAGTAAAGGAGCCACACGATGATAAGGGATGTAAAGATCATCAACTGCGTGAGCGCCCAGACAAGAATCAGCGAGGAAACAATCACTCCGATGAGACTGGAAGTGCGCGCATTTCCCAGCAGCAGAGCGAGGGCTTTTCCTCCGTCCAGAGGCAGGATGGGCAACAGGTTAAAGATGCTCCAAAGCACACTGATGCTGGCAAAAAGGGAGAATCCTTGCCAGAGCCGGAGAGAGGGATCGAAGGCCGCAGTGCTCCGGAGGAATGACTGGATTGAGGGAATGAGTGCATCTGGTCCCTGCGGAGCCAGCAGATGAAGAGGGAGGAGCAGGGCAGTGAGTACTCCGCCGGGAACATCCCCGACCAACAATCCAAAAAACGCTCCGGCAACAGCTGCCGCCGTCAGGGCAGCCCCAGCGCCGGCCAGCACGATGAGAAGGTCCTGCCAGCGAGGGATGTTTTGCCTCGCCTCTGTGTGTGTTAGACCTCCGAGATTTCCGAGTTCAACGTTCAGGACCCGGACACCGAACGCCCTGGCACAGAAGGCATGCCCGTATTCATGTATCAACAGACTCAGAGCGCCAAGAAACATAAAAGTCAGTGAGTAAACAAGATCAGGGGGACCACTTCCGGCACTACTGAGGATCAGCAGTACGATCCAGATCGACGGTCGGATGGTCGTGGGAATCCCGGCAAAAGAAAAAGAAAATGTGAAGCGTGAGGATTGGGGCATGCTTCCTCGTTTTTACAGGAAAATCTTTCCCGATTCAATACCTATTTTGAGAACAAAATTCTCTATGCTGAGTGCAAATTGGGCGACTGACAGGAGGAGAATAACAATCTGAAAATTTTTGTAAACGAATAATCGTTTTGTTTGGATGGGCATCAAGTGTCATGAGAGAATTTGCCGCAGGAGCTGGAGAACTACCCGGCCGGTTTCGCCGAGGGATTCATGACTGATACGCTCCATGTTATCCGCCTTTGTGTGCCACCAGGTAGAGCGACGGAACGAGGCGATGAGATTCAGCGTGTGCACGCCGGCTTCAGCAAAGGGGCGGTGGTCATCCAGCATACCTCCGGGGAAAATTGTCCAGCGATTTTCAGAAAACCCGAGGACGTGAAGAGCTCTCAGGTACTGCTCCATCATGTCTTCTGTGGTATCCAGGAGGGGCACGGCTATGGTTTTGCCTGCTCCTCCGACCATATCAAGATTGATGAGGTAACGTGGGAGGCGTCCTGCGCGACGCTGTACCTCGTGTCGTGAGCCGAAAAGTCCATCTTGAGAAGTGATGTGAGCTCCGAAGGATTCTTCCCCGTCAAAAAAGATGAGCTCGATGCGCCGGGCGAGATTTGGTCGCCGGGCGAGCACTCGTGCCAGTTCCATGACCACAGCGGCGCCGCTGGCGCCGTCATCTGCGCCGAGGATGGCGTCTTCGCCACTTCCTTTGGTGTCGATGTGGCAGCTGATGATGAGTTCACGAGGGCTATCTGATTCCCCGAAAGTGGCGCAAAGATTTTGCATGCGTCGGTGGGAGAGAGTGGGTGGTGAGAAAGAAATCGGCTGCACACGCCATCCACTTGCAGTGAGCCGTGAGGTGATCATCTCCACCTGCTTTTGATAGGCGGGAGAACCGCTGGGGCGTGGACCGAGCGCGCAGAGATCCGCGCAGTGCCGGTAGGCTCGAGCCGCGGAAAAGTCTTCAGGGTGGCGAGCCTCCTGTTTTTCAGAGACAAGGGATTGGAACGCCTCAGCGGGGGCGGTGGCCTCCTTCCGTTTGCAGGAGAGCAATGAGCAGCATGCCGCCGCTGCGAGAAGCGGTAACCATGGCCCCCAAAAATTCATGGGCGAGCTGCGATGCCAAAAATTTCAAGCAAACGAACGAGCTCAGACTGTCCGGCAAAGGTGATCTCAATGACGCCGCTGCGTTTTCCTTTTTGGACGATTGCGACGCGGGCAGAGAGATTTCTGGAGAGCTCCCGGCAGATATTTCCATACGGCGTCTCCGCTTCCTCCCCGATCTCGACCTCGGTCGGTGTTTCCTCCTGTGGGGCTGCCAGCAAATCTCGCACATGCTTTTCGGTCTGGCGCACAGTCAGCGAACGCTGCACCACCCGGTTAGCGGCGGCTTTTTGCTGCTCCTCGTCGTGCAGCTGTAGCAGCACTTTCGCGTGTCCAACTGTAATCTTTTCTTCTTCCAGTAAATTGCGAACGGCAGGGCAGAGGTCCAGCAGGCGCATGGTGTTGGCTACTACAGCGCGAGATTTCCCCACGTGCTGTGCGATGACCTCCTGCTTCATGTGAAAACGCGTCTTGAGCAAGCGGTATTGTTCAGCCTCCTCTAAAGGTGAAAGGTCCTCGCGCTGCAGGTTTTCAATAAGGGTTATTTCCGCTACCTCCTGATCAGTGGCTTCCATGACGACCACCTTTACCTCTTTGTGCCCCAGGGAGGCGACGGCGCGCAGGCGACGCTCGCCTGCGATAAGTTCGAAATGACCGTTCACGCGGCGAACCACGAGGGGCTGGACTAATCCGCGCTCGCGGATGGAAGCAGCGAGCTCATCAATCTGCTCCTGCTTGAAGCTGCGTCGTGGTTGGAAGGGAGAGGAGTGAATTTCTGCCACCCTGGCAAGAATAATCTTCTTGTCATCTGCCGCTGTCGCTGTCGTTTTGTTCCGCTGGATCAGTGCGTTAAATCCAGTACCTATTACTTGGCGGGTCATGGAGCGTATTCTACCCGTCTGTGGGGTGAAAATCAAATGAAATTTTCTTCATGTCATTGGGAAGAATGCGTGTTCCACAAAATTTCTCCCCAAGCTTTCAACCCGTCCAAGGCGCACCATGGGAGCGCTCTATCTGACGGAGGCATCAATCTGCCGTTTCCGCCTGCGCGTGTGACTTTGCTTTGCCTGAGAAGAGAAAGAGAAATACCCGGCGATGTAACTTATTGACTTCGATTTTCGTGCTTCGATCTGGCGTCGTGTTCCCCTGTGGTAATTCGGTAACATGCCTGCGTTCAGCTGTTCGGTTTCTCTCCGCAGTATATAACTCGCAGAGGCACAGACGCGATGCCGGCATGGTACAATCGTTCCATCTCTCCACAAAAAGCTTTCCATGCCGCCACGTCTTGGGTGGAGAGGCAGCCCTCCGAGCCTTTTCTCTCTGAGGCGTGAAGCATGAGACACGTGCGCCCTGTGCCCGGTGGATCCGGTATGCGAAATCCCTGCAATTTCCCTGTCCTTTCCGTGCTAAGTATCGTTTCTTCCGTCAGTTCCGGGAAAGCTGTGTCTGGGTAATCCTCCGGCGTGTAGGCTCCCCAGGTGGTGTCTGCCGGGTAATCGCCGCGCTCAGCAAAGGGGCTCTGTCGACTCATCCAACCGCCAGTTTGCACGCCGAACTCCAGCAGCAGACGCTCACTCCCTGCTTCCCGCAGGCGCAGCTGCCCGGTAAAGATCCGTCCCGCCGCGCAGATGGAATGCCTTTGCTCCTCTGCGAGCACTCCTGTGGGATCTGTGCCGTAAAAAATAACTTCGATGCGGAATGTTCTTTCCATAAGTAATTTAGGTTGTTTCCGGCGTTTAGCGGAGAGCGCGAACCGCTGTGGTCACACAGTGCGGACACGGCACGCCATGGGTAGCTTTAAGTTGTGCGCAGGTGGTGGCGCCGAGCGTCTCTGTGAAGGCGTCGCGCAGCGCCTCCTCTCGGCTCGGTGAAATAGTTATAGCCGCATATAGCGCGCCGCAGGTCCCGCCCGGCGCCTTCCCGACATTACAGTTCTTCATGGCATCCAGGAGGTCCTCGCGTCCCATGGCGGCGCAGACAGTCTGAGCACAGTTGAGGTGTCGTGGGGGCCGGCGGAAGATAGAGAGAGCGTATTCTTCTCGTGTCATTGTGGTATAGGGTTCAAGTGATGACCCAGATGGACTTGAGGTAGTTTTCCGGGGAGAAGTCGAAGGGCATGGGCACACTGTGCAGCGTAGCGGCAGGACCGGCTCCGACCGCTACGAAATTATGGAAGACTTCTGGAGTGAGGCGGCGGCTATTGGTGGTGCAGAGCATGCTGCCACCGGGAGACAGACAACGGGCGGCCAGTGCCACGAGATCCGGGTAGTTTTGTTCTGCGCGCCAGACACTTCCGGTACTCGAGTCTCGAGAAAAAGTCGGAGGATCCAGGACGATGCAGTTGAAGCGACGTCCCTGTCGTGCGAAGCGGCGCAGCCAATGCAGGGCATCCCCACGGCAAAAATAATGCGTAGCAGGATCAATGCCGTTAATCCGCATATTTTCCTTGCAACGGGTCAGGCAGCTCGCCGACAGATCCAGTGTGGTGGTTGTAGCTCCCCCCAGTGCAGCGCACACGGAGAAGCCCCCGGTGTACGCAAAAAGATTTAGTACAGACATGCCCTGCCGGCACTTACGCCGCAGTTCAAGGCGGTTGTCGCGTTGGTCAATGAAGAGACCCTGGGAGTAGCCGGATTCCATGTCAATCATGAAGTGCACTCCATTTTCGCAAATGCAGAATTTCAGGGGCGATTGCGGTCTGCGCAATGGCTGAGGTGGTTTTTTGTCTCCTTTCTTAAGTTTTTTTATGAAGATATCCCCGTCCTGTGCGCGCAGCCATTCCTCAGCTTTTTCCGGTAGTTCCACGTTGAGCAGCGAAATGAGCAGGCGTCCGGCAAGCGAATCGATTGCTACACCCCGCCACAATGTATCCTCCGGCAGCAGGCGGTATGCATCTGTTCCCGGTTTCAGTTTCTCCTCTTTTTCCCTCCGCATCCTGTCGAGTTCTGCCTGCATGATTTCGAGCGGAGTGACCGGGCTAATTTCCCGATTCCGGCCCTCGGGCGTTTAGGCAGACGCCGGCTTTTTGACGGATGGTTTCCGCCATGGTGGTGAGGGCATTAGCGCGTGTACTGGCCAGGTGTTCCTTGAGCCCTGAAGTATCGAGACGCCGCAGGTCAGCATCGAGTACCTCCTGCGGAGTGAGACCGGAAAGCAGGCGAATGAAGATCGCGATGAGTCCCTTCGTGATGAGTGAGTCACTGTCCGCGTAGATGATGAAGAGGTTCTCCCGTAGTTCGGTTCCCACCCATACACGGCTCTGGCAGCCGCGGATGAGGTTCTCTTCTGTCCTGTATCGCTCCGGCAGCTGAGGCAGCTGCCTGCCCAGTGAGATGATATACTCGTACCTCTCCGTCCAATCATCAAAGACGGCGAGTTCCTCCAGCAACTCCTTAATGCGCTCGTCGTAGCTCATGCGCGTGCCAGGGTGGAAAGGACAGCCTTTTGGGCGTGCAATCGATTCTCTGCCTCTCGGAAAATGACGGCTGCGTGAGCCTCAAGCACATCCTCGGTGATCTCGTAGCCGCGGTAGGCAGGCAAACAATGAAAGACACTGTGCCCCGTCTCTGCCACGCTGAGCAGCTCGCGGTTCACCTGATAGGGAAAGAAGGCTTTTTCCTTAGAGCCCTTTTGATCCTCCTGCCCCATGGAGATCCACGTGTCGGTGTTGATGACTGATGCGCCACGCACGGCTTCCACAGCATCGGTGGTGCAAATGATGTTCGGAGCATCAAGTTTGGCAAGAATTTCCTGACTGGGCAGCGCCTGTCGTGGACCGGCCAGCGCCAGGTTGAACCCCAGCCGCTTGGCTGCCCACATCCATGATCGGCCCATGTTGTTGTCTGCGTCGCCCAAAAAGGCAATCTTCATTCCCTTCCAGGCTCCCCGACCGTAGATCTCTTCCAATGTCAGCAGATCCGCCAGGATCTGGCACGGATGCTCCAGATCCGTCAGCGCATTGATTGTCGGTATTTGAGAAAAAACCGCAAAGTCCTCCACATCCTGCTGAGCATACGTGCGGATCACTGCTCCGTGCAGCATGCGCCCCAGCACTCGGGCCGTATCTTTGATTGGTTCGCCGCGCCCCAACTGCATATCGCGAGTGGAGAGAAATAATGAGCGCCCGCCCAGTTCTCCGATGCCCTCCTCAAACGAGACACGCGTGCGCGTGGACGACTTGGAAAAGATTAGTCCCCAGGTCTGCCCTGCCAGCGGCTGTTCCTGTGGTTTCCCACGCATGGCCTTCAGCCGGTGCCCAAGCTCCAGCAGCTCTGTAATCTCCTCCCCGCTCAGGGCTTCAATGGATAATAGGTTTTTCATGGAAAGCATACAGTATACCACATCTCCACCATTTGTAAAGCAGCATTGCCTCAAAAATTAGGTCACTGTGCATTGCAAAATTAAATGCAACAGGTCATCGGCACAAAAAAAGGATGTGACCGGACATAATTAGTGCACCGAAGTGTTCCTCGATGTTTGACCGCCATAGTTTTTGATGTCCTCAGGAAGCATTTGCGAAGGGTGACGCCAGGGGGGCAGGACGATTTCATCGCCTGCCCCTTAACCATCTTTCTCCTAATCGTATCCATTCTCTCGCCTCCTAACGCTCGCAGAATCTGTCGGGCACTACTTTGCGCTTCACCGAGATTTTTGCAAAGATACACCCCTCTGCCGTTGCGTTGGTGCGCTGTTTGTTTTTCTCGCTTACTTCCGGACATGCCAGCAGTGCGCTCCTTGCGAGTGCGTAGCATTCTGTACTTATGGCATGCCTCAATGATATTCGCAATACCTTCTTGTTAAGGCTTTCTTGTTTTTTGGCTGTGTTTATCATACAGACATTGTGGTACGCTATTTTTGTCCAAACGATAAATCTCATGCTCTCTTTTTCCCCGTTCGGTGCACTCTTTTTTGTCCGATTGCAGGGTCGTAATGCCTCAAAATAAACGGTCACCCAAGAGCATAGCATTTTAGTCAGGATTTGCAAGTCTTTGCTGAGAGTTGGACTC
>CANRLM010000007.1 GCA_947631435.1 uncultured Akkermansia sp. | reverse complement strand
CTATCGTTTACGCGTCTTGCTCGAATGCTCCCGCCTGTTTCACAAAAATCCCTCTTTCCACAAAAATTTGGGTTGACTCAAAAGTCATATTCTTTACTCGGGGCGACAGGATTCGAACCTACGACATCCAGCTCCCAAAGCTGGCGCTCTACCAGGCTGAGCTACGCCCCGTTCACAAAAGCGGGGAGTTGGATGGCTCGGGACGGAATCGAACCGCCGACACAAGGATTTTCAGTCCTCTGCTCTGCCAACTGAGCTACCGAGCCCTCCTCGCGGCTCTTTCCTCTTACGCAGAGGACAAGCGCCGGGCCATGATACATAGAAAGGAGCAGCTTGACAAGACAAAAATGACGAAGGGTGTGGATTTTTTTGTGAGCGCTTCAGGGAGGGGGCGGCGACAGCCCCCGGGCAGAGATGTGGAGGGGAGAAGCGATAGCTGAGGTGGTGGGGGTGAAGCGTGCGCCGTAGCTAATTAGAAATGTTTTGTGGAGAGCTAAGCCGAGGATTCAGCTCTGCGTGTCCACGAAGCTTTCCGGACGGACTTCGCCTGTGCTTCTCTTCTTTACCCCGGCTTTCGCTTTGCGGATTTGCGTTCTTGACATTTCAACAGGCGAGAGTAGGATTGGGGGCATGAAACTCAACTCCCGCGTTCTTGAGGAAAGAGGACTTCAGCTCCTCCCGGCGCCGCAACCGGTCGGATCTTACGTGCAATGCATCCGCAGCGGCAACCTGCTGCATCTTTCCGGCGGTATATCGGTGAATGGCGAAAGCGCATTCTACGGCAAGCTGGGGCGCGACCTTACCGTGGAGGAAGGACAGAAGGCTGCCGCAGCTGCTATCCTGAATCGTCTCGCCGTCATCCGGGCTGAACTCGGCAGCTTTGAGCCCATCACCCGCATCGTCGCGGTAAACGGCTTTGTGAATTGCGTCCCGGAATTTACAGACCAGGCGAAAGTGCTCAACGGAGCGTCGGATCTCCTGGTGGAACTTTTCGGACCGGAGGCAGCTCACTCTCGCTCGGCCGTCGGTGTGGCGAGTCTGCCCCTCGGCGTAGCTGTCGAAATCAACATGATCGTTGAGTTCGACCCCTCTCGTCTCTGATTTTTCCCCCCGGCCATGGCCTTTGTCGTTCTGGGAATCTGTGGCTCCATCGCCGCTTACAAGGCGGCTGATGTTGCCTCTTCCCTGGTGAAAGCCGGACATGAGGTGCACTGCGTCTGCACCCCGGCGGCGTTGAATTTCGTAACTCCTCTGACGCTGCATACGCTGTCGCGCAACCCTGTCATCTGCAACCTGGATGACGAAATGGCGGACTGGATGCCGATGCACATCATGCTGGCACAGAAGGCGGACGTGCTGGCCATTGTTCCGGCAAGTGCAAACACCATGGCTTGCATGGCCCGGGGACTGGCGCCCAATGCCCTTACAAGTCTCTACCTGGCCACGCGCGCCAAAGTGCTCTTTTTCCCCGCCATGAACACGCAGATGTGGGAGCACGAGGCCACTCAGGAGAATGTGAGCATCCTCCTCTCGCGCGGGCACAGCGTTATCGGCCCCGCGGAAGAGGGAACTCTGGCGTGCGGAACTACCGGCAAGGGACGCCTGGTGCCGGTCGAGCAAATCACGCAGGCCATCCTCAATTGCATTTAGTCGCCGCTGCCTTCGACGGCGTGACAAAAGTTCGCTGCGGGGATCTCCTCGCGAGCGGGATTCTGCCCGGCGGGCATTTCCCATTCGAGTTTCATCCTGCCGGGCGCAGCCGCTCCCTGCACAACGGTGATCGTCACCTCATGCAACCCTTTCTCCAGGGGAATCCCCTTTTTCCCGGTTTTCCCCTCGAGGCGTTCCACTGTGTTTGCCGCGGAGGAAACGCCTGCCGTAGTGCCGGGCTTGTAGTTCATATCTGCGTCAATAAGCTGAAAGTTGTGCATCTTAATGTAGGCTTTGGTGCCCGGCACATCGCTGAGAGTCAGGAAGAAATGCCAGTCCTTGTACTCCTGCGGTACATTGATGTACCCTTTGAACTCCGTCACGCTGCCGGCCGGCAGCTCCTCCTCATTCGGACTCCCCACCACAACGGACTTCGCCTCGGCAGCGCCGGGCACAGTATCAAACGCCGGCACCCACGGACAATCCGCTTTCACCGTGCGCATCACCAGACCGGACTTCGTCTTACCGGCAGGGCTGTTGGGGGGCACGAGCAGTGAATCGTAGGGGCGGCGACCATTGCACGGATTTTTGCGAGGTCCGGCGTCCGGGTTGCGAACGTAGTCATAGGCCCGCCGATTCCAGAGCACGCTCTTCTTGAGATGGGGCTGCAGGAAAGCATAGCGACTCGCTATATTTTTCTCCTCGTGCGTATCGGTGAGGACATCATAGATTTCGAAATCCTCCTCTCCTGTCTTCATGCCGGTGCGGATGGCTTTCAGCCAACGTGGAGCCCCCTTCTTGCTCCCGGGATCGGCAAAGAAAATGACCTGCTGCTCGCCGCGCGGGCGGTCGATCTTATTTTTTGCAAAATCCGGGTATTTCGGCACCTTACCGCCGTAAGAATACTCAGAATACACTACACCTTCCCGCTGCTTACTTCCTTCTCCCCGCAGAGTGGGCATGAGCGAGACGCCATCGCAGCGCATCGGCACCGGAACCCCCGCCAGATCAGCAAAGGTTGCCATCCAGTCGTGAAATTGCCCGGGACGCGTAACAACGGCTCCCTTTTTTACCAGACCGGGCGCCCACACCAGGGCAGGCACGCGCAGCCCTCCTTCCAGGGCGTCGCGCTTGATCCCATCCAGCGGCCCGTAACTGCGGAAAAAAGATGGATCCTGCGCAGGCGCTGGGTGATCCGCTGTGGCGCGCACGGATCCCCCCTCATCGTGGGGACCGTTGTCGCTGAGGAAGACAAGGAACGTATTTTGTTCGAGTTTGAGATCTCGAACCAGCTGCATGATATCCCCCACGGCGTCATCAATGCGAGAGACCATGGTGGCGTGGCGACGAGCGGACAGGAGCTTTCTCCCTAGTATGTCCTGTTTCTTTTTGCGATCAGCCGGTTCAACGTAGCGGTGCTTCGCGTAATCGGTCCACGCTTCGCGGTACTCGGGATTGATGAAGCTGTCCCATTCACCCCTGGCGGTGTTGATCATGTGCCCGGGTTCTCCTACCCACTGTACACCGCCCTTCAGCCCCCCCTTCGCAGGATACGGAACAGAGGGAACCGCCAGACGCGCATGCGGAGCGATGAGAGTGAGAGCCAGAAAGAACGGCTTATCCGGCGCGGCATTATGCGTGTCCACAATCCACTTCTTGGCACGCGCCGTGAAGAGGTCTGTGCTGTAACAATTATCCAATTTGTCGGTGATCACTTCATTGCCGTCCCAGATAGCATTCACATGCGTATCGGGATCGACGGCGGGATCCTCTTTCGGGTAGTGACGATGACCGGCAATGTGATTGTTGTACCCGAAAAAGTAATCAAAACCACGGGCCGTAGGCCAGGCGCCGGAAGTTTCGGGAGTGCCGCCGCTTTCTGCGCCTCCTCCGATGCCCCACTTGCCAATGAGCGCCGTGGCGTAACCGGCCTTCTTGAGCACACTGGCAAGAGTGTGACTGTTCTCGAGAGCAGCATCAAAACTATTGTTCCGAATCACCTCTGCATGACCTTGATGCACCCCGCCGAACAGGGAAGCCCGCGCAGGAGCGCACACGGGCGCACTCGTGTAGTGGCGCGTGAGCTGTACCCCCTCGTCTGCCAGTTTCCTGAGCTGCGGAGTCATGATAGCCGGCGCCTTTATCTTCGCTCCCGACGCCTGATTAAAGCTCAGATCGCCCCACCCCATGTCATCCACGAGGATCATGATGATGTTGGGCTTCTCTGCTGCCTGCAAACAGCCGGCCATACCTGCCAGGGCAAATAGTAAAAAATGATGCAGCCTCATGGTACCTCACTCCTACCATATAAGCGCCGTGTAAGCAAGAAAAAACGGCTTTGCAGGAAGAAGAGATGCCGGAGCAAACGCATCAAAAGGAAGTACGGAAGTCAATCCCAGCCGGGGGGGGGGAGTAATTTTTTTGTGAGGCATTGAGAATACAGTCGCTCCACAGGCGTAGCCTTGCCCTTCTTTCTTAACCAAAAATTAAAATTTACCCCGCCTCAGAATGATAGTTGACTTCGTACTTCCCTTGAGTGGGTTTGCCCCGGCATTTGCTTTGCAGCTCCTATTTTTTGCGGCGTAGGCGGCGACCAACGCAGCCGATGAGGAGAACGAGTAATGCTCCTCCGATAATGTACCACCACAGGTGACCGGAGGAGGAAGCGGGAAGATGCTTTGCAGGAGAGGGAGTGGTGAGTCGCTTCTGAAGCAGACGGACGCATGCGGTGCGCCTGTGTTGCTGAGCGAGCTGCAGCAGGGTCTTGCCATTCCTGTTTCTGAGTTTGGGATCCGCTCCGGCATCGAGCAGCAGTTTCAGGGCTTTCGCGTTGTCGCCTTTTTCCACGTAACGCATGGCAGCGGTTCTACCTTCAGAATCTTTCAAGTCAATTTTGGCGTGGAGCTCGAGGAGCTTTTTGACACGAGAGGCGCATTCTTTGGGATCCCGGCACACATCCAGAATCATGAGAGGCGTTGTTCCCTTGTGGGTCGCGAGATTCACGTCGGGATGAGCAGCCAGGAGGGCATCCAGGCGAGCATCTATATTTCCCACCACAGTGAGCAGGTGGTGCAGAGCCGTGTTGCCGTCGTTGTCGCGTGCGTTTACGTCAGCGCCCTGTCGGAGGAGCGATTGGATTTCTCCCTCACTCCCATTTTTGCGAACGGCCAGCATCAGCGGGGTGCGACCCATTGCATCTCTCTCGCTGGAGAGGTCGCTCTTTTCCTCCTCCGCTCCCGTCGCCCTTGCGAGTATCAGCACCCCTGTCAGGGCAAGAATTGCAAAATGTTTACAATAAGCTAATAATGAAAAACGGGGAGAGGTAGCGGCGATGTGCATGATCATGAAGGAAACGTGTGAAACTGCGCACAGTATATCTGTTACAGAAGGAAAAGCAAGATAAAAGAAGATTTGCAGCTCTTATTTTTTGCGGCGTAGGCGGCGACCAACGCAGCCGATGAGGAGAACGAGTAATGCTCCTCCGATAATGTACCACCACAGGTGACCGGAGGAGGAAGCGGGAAGAGGCTTCGCAGGGGAGGGAGGAGTGAGTCGCTCCTGGAGCAGACGGATGCAGGCGGTGCGCTTGAGTTGCTGAGCGAGCTGCAGCAGGGTCTTGCCATCCTTATTTCTGAGTTTGGGATTCGCGCCGGCATCGAGCAGCAGTTTCAGGGCTTCTGCATTGTCGTCCTTTTCCACATAACGCATGGCAGCGGTTTTGCCGACAGCATCCTTCAAGTCGACTTTGGCGTGGAGCTCGAGGAGTTTTTTGACGCGGGAGACGCGTTCTTTGGGATCCCGGCACACATCCAGGATCATAAGAGGCGTTGTTCCCTTGTGGGTCGCAAGATTCACATCGGGATGAGCAGCCAGAAGGGCATTCAGGCGGGCATCAATATTTTCCCCTGCGGTGAGCAGGTAGTGCAGGGCCGTGTTGCCGTCGTTGTCGCGTGCGTTTACATCAGCGCCCTGTCGGAGGAGCGATTGGATTTCTCCTTCACTCCCTTTTTTGAGAACGACCAGCATGAGCCTGGTGCGACCCCTTGCATCCTTCTCGTTGGGGTCATTCTTCTTCTCGTTGGAAGGAGCACTCTTTTTGTTGCTGGGGAGAGCGACCGTTTCCTCCTTCGCGCCGTGCTTCTTGAGGAGTTTCATAATACGGTCTGATGAATAGCGTTGATACCATTGAAGTGGTGACACTCCCTTTTTGTTTTTGGTATTGGGGTTGACCCCAGCTTCCAGCAGAGCTTGAATTTGTGTCTCCGAAAGGTCCACACCCTCATTCACGAGGGCGGTGTTGCCTCTGTTGTCTTGAGCGTTGATATCAAGGCCATGGCGTGCGAAGGTTTTGATGTCCTCAAGAGAACGATTTATAAGCCATCCCCCTGCACGAAATCCCGGGAAGATTGGTGTGCGCCCCAAATTGTCCTTAATATGGACATCCGCTCCAGCATTGACAAGTACGGTGATGACCTCCCCCTTGACATAAAAGAGGGGGGTCTCGTTATTATTGTTCTTGGCATTCGGATCTGCTCCGGCTTGGATAAGGGCGGAAGCAACCGAGGGCTCGCCTGCAAAGAAAAGAGGGGTGCGGCCGTACTTATCCTTTGCATTGACATCTAAGCCTGCTTCGATGAACGGAGTGATGTCTGCCGCATTTTTTGCCCAGAGCACGGCATCGACAAGGGGAGTTTTTCCTTCATTATTTGTTATGTTGACATCTGCCCCGGCTTTGAGCAAGAGGGAGATAGAGTCTCCCTGTGCGTTGAAGAGTGGGGTGCGCCCCTCGCCGTCTTTTGCATTCACATTTGCGCCTGCTTTGACAAGTGGCAAGATAGTCTCCTTCCTCGCGTGGGAGAGTGGAGTCATACCACTGGAGTCTATGGCGTTTGGGTTTGCTCCGGCTTCCAGAAGGATCGTAGCCATTTCTGTGCTTTCTGCGAGATGGAGAGGTGTAATGCCCTCAGCGGATCCACCACCAGCTAATGCCGCATTAACATTTGCTCCTTTCTTAATGAGCATGGCGGCAATAGATGGAAAATCGTCTACGGCCGCTAAGTGGAGAGGTGTTTCCTTGAGATAGCCCATTTCTGCGTTGATGTTCGCTCCCGCTTTGATCAACAAAAGAGCTTTTTTCTCGCGTTCCGGTCTGGTCAAATTTGCTCCGTCCTCTTTAAGGACGTAGTGGAGACAGAACTGCGGAAGTTGCCATCCGTGCCCCTTGAGACAGGTGAGAACCTCATCCATATTTTCGGTCGGCACTCTTTCAATGAGTTCCAGAACGATGAATTCGCGGCGGTTTTCGTAATAATACAAATTTCTTTCATTTTCAGGGATTACAGAATCGCTGTCATCGATGCCAAGTTTGTAAAGCAAATCAATCATATTTCTGCTTGACGCAAAGCAGAGCAAAGGAAGAGAAATTTTCTCTTTACCGTGTTGTCTGATGAAAGGCGAGTTGATGAGGGCCGGAGTTTCCTTGATGAGTTGCTCAACGAGTGCCATATTGTCTGACGTGAGGGCGACAAGGAGTTTTTTCTCGGGACTTTGAGGTACGACTCCCAAGGCACATGCAAGTGTGATTGAACTAGATTTGAAATCCGGCGCTATCCATACGCTTTCTCCTTTTTCGTCTTTAGTGGCTATGTCCAATGTGCCGCGTCGTAGATAAATAGACATGACTTCCGGTGTCAATTGTTTTTGCCTATGTGAATACGACAACCAGTCCGATTCTATTTTTATCTGGGGATTGCGCAGCAAGACCCCTAGCTCGGTAAGAGTGCAGGGCTTTTCTGCTCGTCCACGGGCGGGACGAAAATTAGTCGGAGATGCCATGGCACCCTCATTTCCCTTGGTAAAAAATCGAGCCGAAATCTCTTTTTCTTCCTCGTTCAGCGGCTCGGTCACACGGGAGATAACCGTGAGGAATTCCTGAATCTGCTTGTCTTTCGCTAACTCCGCCGCTGTTTCCCCCTTCTCGTTCTTGATGGTGGCATCGGCTCCTTTCGCTACGAGCCAGCAGACGGCAAGGCGGTTGTTTGCCGCCGCGGCATACATGAGGGCGGTCTGACCGAGTTTGTCCACAGCGTTGGCGTCGCCACCCTTTTCGATGGCTTTCAGCTTTTTGAGCAGAGCATCGGCAAGTTTTTCTTTCTTGCTGAGTTTCGCGCCTTTCGCATGCTTTCCTGTGCCTGCCGGAAAAAGCAGTTCTACCCCTTGCTGCGGCGTGCCCTGTTTTATCGCCTCTTCCTTTGCTCCCGTCGCCCCTGCGAATATCAGCACACAGGCGAGCAGAAATGCTGTAAAACGCTTACAATAAGCTAATAACAAAAACGGGGGGGGGTAGCGGCGATGTACATAATCATGAAGGAAACGTGTGAAACTGCGCACAGTATATCTGTTACAGAAGGAAAAGCAAGATAAAAGAAGATTTGAGTCTTTTATTTTTGCGGCGTAGGCGGCGACCAACGCAGCCGACGAGGAGAACGAGCAATATGCCGCCAATAATATACCACCAGCGGTGACCGGAGGAGGAAGCGGGAAGAGGCTTTGCAGGGGAGGGAGGAGTGAGTCGATCCTGAAGCAGACGGATGCACGCGGTGCGCTTGTATTCCTGAGCGAGCTGCAGCAGGGTTTTGCCATCCTTATTTTTGAGTTTGGGATTCGCGCCGGCATCGAGCAGCAGTTTCAGGGCTTCTGCATTGTCGTCCTTTTCCACATAACGCATGGCAGCGGTTTTGCCGACAGCATCCTTCAAGTCGACTTTGGCGTGGAGCTCGAGGAGTTTTTTGACGCGGGAGACGCGTTCTTTGGGATCCCGGCACACATCCAGGATCATAAGAGGCGTTGTTCCCTTGTGGGTCGCAAGATTCACATCGGGATGAGCAGCCAGAAGGGCATTCAGGCGGGCATCAATATTTTCCCCTGCGGTGAGCAGGTAGTGCAGGGCCGTGTTGCCGTCGTTGTCGCGTGCGTTTACATCAGCGCCCTGTCGGAGGAGCGATTGGATTTCTCCTTCACTCCCTTTTTTGAGAACGACCAGCATGAGCCTGGTGCGACCCCTTGCATCCTTCTCGTTGGGGTCATTCTTCTTCTCGTTGGAAGGAGCACTCTTTTTGTTGCTGGGGAGAGCGACCGTTTCCTCCTTCGCGCCGTGCTCTTTGAGGAGTTTCACAATTTTATCCCGCTCCCGACTCTTCTTCTCTTTTGCATACTGAAGGACGCTTTTGCCGACATTGTTCCTGGCATTGACATCTGCACCTGCCCGAATGAGCGCGGAGGCAACCGTGGAATTGTATGCCTCGAAGAGAGGTGTATTGCCCTGATTGTTCCTGGCATTGACATCTGCTCCTGCCTGAATGAGTGCGGAGACAATTGCGGGATCCTCTGCCCTGAAGAGAGGTGTCTCGCCATCAGCGTCCCTAGCATTGACATCCGCACCTGCCTGAATGAGAGCAGAAACAACTGCTGGCTTCCATGCATTGAAGAGAGGTGTCTCGCCATCAGCGTCCCTAGCATTGACATCTGCTCCTGCCTGAATGAGTACAGAAACAACTGCGGGATTCACCAGTACATAGTTCCAGAAGAGAGGTGTACTGCCACTAGCGTCCTTGGCATTTGGATCTGCTCCGGCTTTAAGCAGGAGAGTAGCCATTTCTGGACTGTTTGCGAAATGAAGAGGTGTACTGCCTTGGCCCCCACCGGATACTGCCGCATGAACGTTTGCGCCCTTTTCAATGAGCATGGCGGCGACAGCTGGGAAATCGTACTGAGCCGCTAAATGGAGAGGTGTTTCTCCTCCAGGGTTGATGTCGGCTCCGGCTTTAATGAATGAGAGAGCTTTTTTTTCGCGCTCCGACTCTGTCAGAGCTGCTCCGTCGGCGCTAATGATGTGATAGAGGCACCCCTCCGGCAGTTGCCATCCGTGCTCCTTGAGGCAAGAGAGAACCTCATCCATGTTTTCGGTTGGTACTCGTTCAATAAGTTCGGCGATGACGAGTTCCCGCCGATGTGTATGAATTTTTCCTTCATCGTCTGTAACTTTATCGCTGTCATTGATGCCAAGTTTGTAGAGCAAATCAATTATTTTCTTGCTTGACGCAAAGCAGAGCAAGGGAAGAGGATCTTTGAGTTTACCGCGTTGTCTGGCAAAAGGCGAGTTGATGAAGGTCGGTGTTTCCTTGATGAGCTGCTCAATGAGCGCTGTATTGTTCGACGCGAAGGCGACGAGAAGTTTTTTCTCGGGACTTTGCGGTGGTGAGACACCCAAGGCACATGCAAGTGTGATTGGCTCCGGCTTGAGCTCCTGCGATATCCACACACTTTCTCCTTTTTCGTCTTTGATGGAGATGTCCAACGCGCCGCGTTGCAGGTAAATAGCCATGATTTCCGGTGTTAATTCCCTTAGCGCATCCGAGTCTGAAGTCCACCATGAGTCTGATTCTATTTTTATCTGAGGATTGCGCAGCAAGACCCCTAACTCGGTAAGAGTGCAGGGCTTTTCCGCTTGCCCACGGGCGGAAGGAAAATGTGCCGAAAATAATATGCTGCGTTCATTTTCTCCGTCAAGGAATCGAGCCGAAATCTCTTTTTCTTCCTCATTCAAAGGCTCATTCATGCAGGAAATAACCGTGAGGAATTCCTGAATCTGCTTGTCTTTCGTTAACTCAGCCGCTGTTTCCCCCTTCTTGTTCCTGATGGTGGCATCGGCCCCTTTGGCTACGAGCCAGCAGATTGCGAGGCGGTTATCCGCCGCCGCGGCGTGCATGAGGGCGGTTTGACCTTGCTCATCCGTGGCGTTGATGTCACCGCCTTTTTCAATGGCTTTGAATTTTTGGAGCAGGGAAGCTGCCTCCTTCTGTTCCTTGTTGAGCTTGGCGCCTTTCGCGTGCTTCCCCGTGCCTGCCGGGAAGAGGAGTTCCACCCCCTGTTGCGGCACGTCCTGAGTTATCTCCTCTTCCTCCGCTCCCGTCGCCCCTGCGAGGATCAGCACCCCTGTCAGGGCAAGAATTGCAAAATGCTTACAATAAGTTAATAATGAAAAAAACGGGGGGGGGTAGCGGCGATGTGCATGATCATGAAGGAAACGTGTGAAACTGCGCACAGTATATCTGTTACAGAGGGAAAAGCAAGATAAAAATTACGAAGCAGGGATTTAGCGCGCTTTGCGTGGATTGACGGAGCTTTAGCGGGGCGGATTTTTTTGGGGAAGGGGTGCGGATTGTTGCGCGTCACTGCTTGCTCCCTCCGTTCTGCGTAAGATTGAGCATTTTCCCTGTTGATTGTCTTCTTACGAATGCGTTTGCCCCGGGAGGGTCTGCTTTATTCTTGACAAGCGGGGTGGATGCCTCTAAAAGAAGGCATGCGTATTGTGATGATGGCGACGGGGGATATCGCACTGCCCTCGTTTACGGCTCTGAGGGACGAAGGGATTCTTGTCGGACTCGTCACCCAGCCGGATAAACCGGCGGGACGCCACCATCGACTCACCGCGCCGCGCATTAAGCTCAAGGCGCAGGAGTTCGGGATTCCCGTGTTGCAACCGGAGAATGTGCGCACTCCGGATGCATTGACTTCCCTGCGTTCGCTCGAACCGGATTTACTCGTTGTCATGGCCTACGGGCAAATCTTGTCGCAGGAGGTAATCGATGTGCCCGGGATCGCCTGCATCAATGTGCATGCATCTCTTCTGCCGCGTCATCGCGGGGCATCTTGCATCCAGGCAGCCATTGAGGCAGGAGATGATGAGACGGGCATTACGATTCTGCATGTGGTGAGAAAGCTGGATGCCGGGGACATCATCTGCCGCGCCGCCATTCCGCTGCGTGGCACAGAAACGGCAGAGGATCTGCACGATACGTTGGCGCAGCTTGCTCCGCGTCCGCTGTTGGAGGCGATCCGCGCTATTGAGAATGGCACGGATGAGCGCATGCCCCAGGACGAGAGTGTGATGACCTACGCTCCGAAATTGCAGCGGGGCAACAGCTGTATTGATTGGTCACTACCTGCTTTGCAGGTTGCCCGCAAAATTCGTGCCTATCACTCCTGGCCGGGTACTTTTACCTTCTACCCCTCTGTCAAAAGCGGGAGAGACAAAACCATCAAGCTTTTTCCTCCGGTGGATGTCTTCACCAATATCTCGAAGCCCGTGGATGCCTGCCCCGGCATGGTGCTGGAGGCGAACGCGGGAGGTCTCATCATATCGTGTGGTGGCGTGCACGGCGGTGCTATCCGCATTTCATCCCTTCAGCCTCCCGGCGCTCGCAAGATGAACGTGGAAAGCTTCTTCGCGGGGCATACTATTCTGCCCGGTATGATTCTTGGTCTCGCTTCCCCCGGGGAGAACTCTTGAAAGGCTGGCGCGCGAATATTCTTCTCAACTCTGAGTGTTCGATGAACCGACGTTGAGAGAAGGTGAAGGGGTTGACTCTCAAGGTAATGGCGGTAGAACGGGTTCGGACGCCCCGGTTCATGGCAGGTTGTTGTCATGGGGGGAGTTAATCATACCCTGCAACGAACCGACCGGCGCCTTTTTTGCGCCTGCGTCGTGTTGCATTTAATTTTGCGATGCTCGAGATATAAATTCTTACGAGATAAAGATTGACAGAGGAAGGGAAAGGGAGTATCCTGCGACGTCCCTGCTGATGCCGCTCATACAAAGGAAGGCTGGGGGAGAAATGCGGCACCTTCCGATCAACCGCCCGGTCTGCTTTAAGGTCGGGCAACCTGCAAGACAAAAATGATAGACGAACTCATCACCAAGATGGTGGAAGCCGGGGTGCACTTTGGGCATCAGACTCGCAAGTGGCACCCGAACATGAAGAAGTACATCCTTGCTCAGAAGAATGGTATTCATATCATCGACCTGGAGCAGACGGAGAAGTGCCTGGATGACGCCTCGAAGTTTTTGGCGGATTTGGCAGCGAAGAACAGGAAGATCCTCTTTGTGGGGTGCAAACGCCAGGCGCAGGACGCCGTGAGAGAGGCTGCCGAGGCTACGGGCCAGTACTACGTGAATTTCCGCTGGCTGGGAGGCATGCTCACCAACATGTCTACCATCAAAAAGAGTATCACACGACTTGACTATCTTGAGAATCTCGCTTCTCAACCGGAGTACAAGAGCATGTCTAAGAAGGAGCTTGCTGCCCTCTCCCGCGAGCGAGAGAAACTCTTGCGCAACCTGTGCGGGATCCGCAATATGGGGGGGCTTCCTGATGCTATCGTGGCTATCGGCGCGGACCATGAGGATATTGCGATCCGGGAGGCGCACATCCTCGGCATTCCCGTGGTGGTGCTTACCGATACGAACGGTGATCCGGACAGCGTGGAGTATCCCATTCCCGGAAACGATGATGCTGTGCGTTCTATCCGCCTGATTCTCTCTGTGTTGGTGGAGGCGATCAACAAGGCACGTCCTATCACGGACTAAATTTTAACCTTACAGATTTCGATTTGATATGGCAGAGATTACCGCACAAATGGTAAAGGAGCTGCGCGTCAAGACAGACGCCGGCATGATGGATTGTAAAAACGCGCTCGTGGAATGCGGCGGGGACATGGAGGAGGCCGTCAAGTATCTCCGCGAGAAGGGTATCGCGAAGGCGGCAAAGAAGGCGGATCGCGAAGCTAATGAGGGAATAGTCGCTACTGAGGTGGCGGGCAAGGATGGCATTATTTTTGAGATCAACTGCGAGACAGATTTTTGCTCCAAGGGTGACAAGTTCAAGGCTCTTGTTGCGAAGGTTGGCAGTGCGTTGAAGGCCTCGTCTGCCACCACGTTGGAGCAGGCTCTGGCCGTTCCCATGGAGGGGGCAACCGTGGAGACCTACATCGCAGAGCAGTGTGCCGCGATCGGGGAGAACATGAAGCTGCGCCGCTTCGACCGCTTCACGATGGACGGGGAGGGGAGGCTGACTTCCTACATCCACATGGGCGGTAAGGTGGGCGTGTTGCTGCAGGTGGCTTGCACGAAGCAGAGCACGACTGAAGACGCCACGTTTATCACGCTTTGCAAGGATCTCACGTTGCACATTGCCGCATGCGCGCCCAGGAGTGTTGATTCTTCTTCCCTGGATCCCGTTTTTGTGGCGGAAGAGCAGGAGATCGCGAAGGCGCAGCTCATCGCTGAGGGCAAGCCGGAGGCGCTGCTGGAGAAGATTCTTCCCGGGAAATTGCGCGCTCTCTACAAGCAGAGCTGCCTGCTCAACCAGGAGTTTGTGAAGGACACATCCATCACCGTGGAAAAACTTTTGCAGAATACCTCTAAGGAGCTGGGAGACACCATCAGCGTGGTTGCTTTCCGCCGCTTCCAGCTGGGAGCTTAAGCCCGCACCAATTTCAAGCCAGCGGCTGCGCCGGTCGAACACTCACCTGCGCAGCCGGTTCTTTTTTTCTCTGTGGACACCATCGCAGCCATTGCCACTCCTTCCGGAACAGGGGCTCTTTCTCTCATCCGTGTCAGCGGGGACCGCACGCGGCAGGTGATTCTCGCCGCATGTTCCGGGCTGAAAGAGTTGCCGCCTGACCGACGCGTGACTTTGGTGAACATCTGCGGAGGGGCGGACGACGAGGTGCTGGATTCAGGTCTGCTTACCTTCTTCCCTGCGCCTCACAGTTTCACAGGCGAGGATGTGGCAGAGCTTTCCTGCCACGGGGGGAGGCTTGTGACGCAGCGTGTGTTGGAACGACTTTTTGCCTGCGGCGCGCGTCCTGCCGAGCCGGGGGAGTTTTCGAGACGCGCCTTCGAGAACGGCAAGATGGATCTCACCCGTGCTGAGGCGATCATGGACATCATCAGCGCTAAGAGCGATCTTGCCCTGCGCGCCGCGCAGCATCAGCTGGCCGGGGGAATAGAAAATCCTGTGCAGGAGGCGATTGATGTACTTCTTTCCACCTGTGCGTTGTTGGAGGCTCACATTGATTTTCCCGATGAGGACATCCCGGCGCAGGGTATCGACAGCATGCTTGCAGACGTCCATAGTGTGCGGAATAGCTTGGAGCAGCTGCTCAGCACTGCTACTCTCGGTCGACTGTTACGGGAGGGAATCCGCGTTGCCATCATCGGGGCGCCGAACGCCGGCAAATCGAGTTTGCTGAATCGTTTGCTTGGCTATGAGCGCGCAATCGTGAGTGAGGTTCCCGGAACAACGCGTGACACTGTTGAAGAGACTGTGCTCTTCGGCGGATTCAGCCTGAGACTCATCGATACTGCCGGAATTCGCGAGTCTGATGACAGTGTGGAGCGCGTGGGGATACAGCGCGCGATAGAAACTTTGAGTAATGCTGATCTCATTCTTGAGGTGCGGGATGCTTCCTCGCCGCATCTCTTTCTCCCGGAGGGTGCGGCACCTGCGAATGGTACGCCGCGCCTGATATTGCTGAACAAAAGCGACCTGCCGATGCACCCTTCGCATGCCGCGGATCAGGGCATTTGCATCTCCTGTCTTACAGGCGCCGGATTGGAGGAACTCAGGCGGGCTATCGCCGAGGCATTTCCGGATTCTGTTTCTGATGTGCAATCCTTCGCTGTCGCTATTAACGCGCGCCACCGCTTTGCTCTGCAGCAGGCTCTGGATGCGCTTGACCGCGTCGAGGACTCCTTTTCGCAGGGTGCGGCAGCTGAACTTGTCGCTATCGACCTGCGTGAGGCTCTTGATGCCCTTGGTTCCATTACCGGGCGTGTCGACACGGAGGATATTCTCACGCGCGTCTTCTCCACTTTCTGCATCGGGAAGTGAAATTTCCCGTTGGGAGAAAACAAGAAGAGAGTCGATTCATCGAACCGACTCTCTCGGGAAGCAGGGGAGAAAGAGAGATTACAGGTGATCCTTTTCACCGGCGCCCCAGGAGGGGATGTAATCCGGAATCTTGGGGCCGCTGCCCGGGCAATCCGCCGGCACGCGGTATTGCTCGCGCAACTTCTCGTAGGTGGTGCGCAGCTGTTCCATGACTTCCTTGTATGCGGGATCCTGAGCGACATTGCGCATCTGCTGCGGATCCTTTTCATTGTCGATGAGCATCCATTCATTCTCCGGCTTGCGCACGCCGGCTTTCTTTTCATCCGGTGTAGCGGTCCAAATATGGGCGAAGGTGTAGCGGGAGGTGCGCACGCCGTCGTGACGCGGGGCATTGTGCTCGCCCGGTTGCTCGTAGAAGGCGTAGTAGAGCGGTCGATCCTCAAATTGAGGAGACTTGCCGTCCTTGAAGAGAGGCACGAGTGACACGCCGTCGAAGGTGCTCATATTCTCCGGGGTGTCGGCAGAAGCAACCTCCAGGATGGTGGGGGCATAGTCGATGTTCTGCACCATAGCCTCACTACGCGACCCGGCAGGGATGTGCCCTTTCCAACGCATCACGAGAGGCATGCGCAGGGTCTCCTCAAAAATCCAGCGTTTGTCGTACAGCCCGTGTTCTCCCATGTAGAACCCCTGGTCGCCCACGTAGATCACAAGTGTGTTTTCAGAAAGTCCGTGGGCGTCAAGGTAATCAAGCAAGGAGCTGATGGACTCATCTACAGCAAGGATAGTACCGAGATAATCCTCCATGTACCAGCGCCAGCGGCGCACAGTGATGTCCTCCTGACTTTTGATGCGCCCCTCCTGAAAATCTTTCACAAAGTCTCGCGTGCGCCGGGCGTAGAATTCTCGGTAAATAGGCAGGACGCCCTTTTCCACGGGTTTAAGACCGTCGTCCAGGTTAGTTTTTGGCGCGTATTTCGGGGTATGCTTTGTGAGGTCAAAGTCCGCCGGGATCTCATTTTTGAAACGGCCGTTCTTGATCATGTTCGCCAGTCGATTTTTCGGCACAATCTCCTTCATCACGTCGAAGGGAATGAGATCCTCCTGCAGATGCGAATCATTCCAGTTGCAAAGATCCCAACCAATTGTCTGACGATTGTGCAGCAGCATCTCCGGGCGATTTGCCCAGTTGTCATAGAGCGTCTCGGGAGGGGACATCTTCGCCACATACTCGCGAATCTTCTGCAAGTGGCGCGGGGCGGGCAGCCAGTTGCGGTGAGGAGCCTTGTGACCTACGATCAGTGCGAAAGGTTTGCTCTCATCCCGGTTTTCCAGCCAGTCGATCGCTTTACTTGTCACGAGATCAGTCACGTAGCCGCGGTCAATGTGTGATTTCGTTTTTCCGTTTTTACCTTCAGTAAGGAAGGTAGGATCCCAGTAATCTCCCTGGCTGGGGAACACCTGCCAGCTGTAGAAGCCGGTCGGTTTGGAAATGAGATGCCATTTTCCGACGATGCCCGTTTGATAACCGGCTTCTTTGAGCATCTTCGGATAGGTTGGCTGAGCCCCGTTAAAGGCGGGACCTCCATAGTTGTAGAGGAAAGCGTTGTTGTGCGAGTGGCGTCCGGTGAGCATGCATGCGCGAGAGGGCCCACAGAGAGAATTGGCGCAGTATGCACGGTCAAATACCATGCCCTCCTGTGCCAGGCGGCGGAAGCCGGGCAGAGGAACGGGGGAATCTTTATCGCAGCTTCCTAGGGCTTGCACAGCATGGTCGTCCGTGATGATGAAAAGGATATTCGGGCGTGTGTTTTCTGCCGGCTTTTCTGCGCGGGCCTGATAGACGCCGCTTGACAGCAGCACCA
Organism: uncultured Akkermansia sp.; assembly: GCA_947631435.1. Classification (GTDB taxonomy): domain Bacteria; phylum Verrucomicrobiota; class Verrucomicrobiia; order Verrucomicrobiales; family Akkermansiaceae; genus Akkermansia. The sequence goes on along the minus strand of CANRLM010000007.1, from coordinate 26,679 downwards.
GAACGCCGATCAAAACTTTTTTGTATCGTTTCATACGGGCGGATTTTCTCACAAACTGACCCCGATCGTCAAGCTCGAATCGCATCCATTCAGGGCAAACGTCTTCCAAATGCGTTCGCTCCGCGTATAATCATTTACGTTGTGGACAGTGAAGCCGGAAGCAACACGGGGCTGAGTACAAAACAGACGAGTGCAGACGAGAAATTCCACGAGAGTTTAGTGTGGAATGACGATGGTTTGCTCACGGTCGGGACCGACACCGACGGAACCGACGGGACAGCCGATAATTTCACCGAATCGCCTGAGGTAGGTCCGGCAGTTGACGGGGAGCTGATCCCACGAGGTGCACCCGGTGGTGTCCTGCTTCCAGCCGGGCAGAGTCTCATAAAGAGGGGTGCAGTTTTCCCACTCGCTGATGAGGGCAGGGGGGACATCCAGCGTGTTGTCACCAAGTTTGTAGGCAGTGCAGATCTTGATTTCTTCGCAGGCGTCTAATCCATCGAGATTGGTCATCGCCATTTCGTTAAAGCCGTTGAACATGGCAGAGAAACGCAGCACTACGCCATCCGCCCAGCCGCAGCGGCGCGGGCGACCGGTGGTGGCGCCGAACTCGCGGCCGAGACCGTGCAGGTAATCGGCGAGAGCTGCGTCTTCCGTTACGAAGGGACCGGCGCCAACGCGAGTCGTGTAGGCCTTGCAGACACCGATGATTTTATCGATGCCGGTAGGAGGAACGCCTGAGCCGGTGCAGCAGCCGCCTGCGCTGGTGTTGGAAGAGGTAACAAAGGGGTAAGTGCCGAAATCGACGTCCAGCATGGCGCCCTGTGCTCCTTCAAAAAGCACATTTTTATGGGCGCGAATAGCATGATTCAGCACGGGAATTGTGTCGGTGATGTGCGGGCGGAGAACATCTGCGGCATGCATGACCGCGTTGAGGCACTCCTGCGCATCAGCCGCACGGTGACCGAGCCGGATGAGCTCTTCATTCGCCGTGGCAATGCGGGCAGTCAGCACTTCGCGCAGGTGGGCGGGGTTGATCAGGTCTGCCATGCGGATGCCGACGCGGCGGATCTTGTCGGCGTAAGTCGGGCCGATACCCTGTTTAGTCGTGCCGATTTTGTTTGCTCCCAGAGCGTCTTCCTGAGCGGCATCCAGCAATTTGTGGATAGGCAGCACCACGTGGGCGCGATCGGAGAGCAGAAGATTCTCCGGGGATATCTGAACGCCGAGACCTCGCAGATACGCTATCTCTTCCACGAGCGAGGCAGGGTTGATTACCACGCCGTTACCGATGACATTGACTTTCCCCGGCCAGAGAACGCCGGAAGGAACGAGATGCAGAATGTATTTCTGCCCGTGGGCGATCACGGTATGGCCGGCGTTGCTGCCGCCTTGACTGCGTACTACGAAGTCTGCGGATTCCGTGAGGAAATCTATTACCTTTCCCTTGCCTTCATCTCCCCATTGGGAGCCGATTACGAGTGTGTTCATGGTGTGTAAGTCTGGTATTTGCCCGCCTTGAAATCTTCAATCAGAGTGATGAATTCCCCGAAGAAGTAGGTGGCGTCTTTGGGACCCGGCGCGGCTTCCGGGTGGTACTGCACGCAGAAAATGGGCAGTTTTTTGTGGCGCAGTCCCTCCACAGTACCGTCGTTGAGGTTGATGTGGGTCACTTCTACATCCATCGGCAAAGAGTCGGCATCCACCGCAAAACCGTGGTTCTGGGAAGTGATGGCGACCCTGCCGGTGCGCAGATCTTTCACAGGCTGGTTGCCGCCCCGATGACCAAACTTTAATTTGAATGTTCTGCCCCCGAAAGCGAGCCCGAGCAGTTGATGCCCCAGACAGATGCCGAAGATGGGAAGCTTGCCTATGAGCTTCTGCAGCTCTGCATAAATGTCCGGCAGAGCGGAGGGATCGCCGGGTCCGTTCGAGAGAAAGATGCCGTCCGGTTGTTGCGCAAGCACATCCTCCGCCTTTGTGTGGGCAGGAACCACAGTCACATCGAACCCATCGCGGCGCAGGCAGCGCAAGATGTTGCGCTTGATACCGAAGTCGAAGGCCACCACGCGGTAGCGTACAGGCGGGAGTTCGGCGTAAAGGGAAAGATCTCCGGTAGTCTTGTTTGGCAGTTTCCAATCGCGGGATTCTTCCTCCCAGTGGTAGGCTTGCGGAGTGGAGACTTCTGTCACAAAATCACTGCCGGCCATGGGGGGAGCTGCCTGCGCGGCTGCCACAGCTTCCTGCTCGCTGAGTTCCGTCGTGAGGCAGGCGCGTTGTGCTCCCTTGGTGCGGAGCAGCTTAGTGAGCATCCGCGTATCAATTTCTGCAATGCCGGGGATGCCGTAACGTTTCATCCAACCCTGCAGGGGCTCGCGGCAGCGCCAGTTGGAATGCAGGCGCGCCACTTCTGCCACGGCAAAACCGCGCACTTGAGGACGGGCTGACTCGTTATCCTCCTCACAGACCCCATAGTTTCCGATTTCCGGGTAGGTCATCACAACGATCTGTCCGCGATAGGAAGGATCGGTGAGCACCTCCTGGTAACCGGTCATGGATGTATTGAAGCAGGCTTCGCCGGTGACCGTCCCTTGGGCACCGAATGATTCGCCGTGAAAGATTGTACCGTCTTCTAGCGCAAGAATTGCTTTCATTCTGATTCGTTCAGCCGGGGAACTATAGCAAACGAGCGGGCAGATGGCAAGACGAAAGAAGCATGAGGGCAGCCCGGGGAACACGAAATGTTGGTGCGGCAAAACTTTGTCGTGGATTTTTCCTAAGAACAATGGGGAGAAGAGAACGCCCAACGCATGGTAGAAAAAATCTCGTCATCCGAGTGCTGTTAGCTTGCAAGGGGCGAGCAATTGTGGTAAAAGAAAACGTGCGAGGAGGGAAGCCCTTCCTCCGCGTGAGAACAGGAACCTTTTCTCGACAAGCAAAAGCTATGAGCAAAGAAGAATTAGATGCCACTGTTGCACCGGCTCCCGCTCCTGAGCCGGTTCCGACTTCTGATACACAAAATCGACTGACCGCAGCTCGCGAATTTGCGGGTGAGCAGTACGAAAAGATCCGCCGTGCTGCAGCTGATCAGATGGAGAATGTGCGTCGTTACACGCAGGACGCCCGCCGTCAGCTCAATGAGGGCTGGGATGTCACGCGAACCAAGGCGAAAGATCTTCATCGCGCCGGTGAGGAATACGTGAAGGCGAACCCTACTTCCTGCGTTTTGGGAGCGTTGGGTGTGGGGGTGATTCTCGGCTTGCTGCTTGGCAGTCGCCGATGATGTTTCTGCGAATGTAGCATTCGTTGCATGAGCCCGGAAGACGAAGTGCTTTCGCCAAATCGGCGAGAAGAAGCGGAGCAGCCGACGCTGCGCCGGCAGGGTGGCGCAGTGGTAGATGATTTGCGTGATGCTGTGCTGCATCTCGTGCGGCATGTAGAGTCGCTTTGTGAGCTTTTTCAGCTGGAAATGCAAAGCTACGTGCAGCGGCAAAAAAACTGCGCCATCGGGGTTATCATAGGATTCGGTTTCATAGGGTGTGCGTATTTGTTTCTCTGCGCGCTTGCGGCGATGCTGCTTGCGCCGGTATTGACCGCGGTGTGGGCGGTTACGGCGGTTGTTTTATTTAATGTTTTTGCCGGCTTGGTTGCGTTGTTGGTGGCGGGGCTCAGCCGACCGAGTAAGCTGGCACCGGACACGGTGCAGGAAATCAAGAATGATATCGAATGCGCCAAACTTTATCTGAACGCAAAAGGGAAGCGCTGATGCGCTCGGCAGAGGCACGATACGCCATGCTGGAAGCACTGGAAGGTGCCTCCGGAGAGGTGAGACGCATGTATTCCCGTTTCGCCGTTCCACGGACTTACCTGCGGCCTGTGGCTGCCGTCGGAGCCGGAATGGTGGGGACATGGTTGTTGCGCAGACTGTTCGGTGGTGCGAGGAAGGCCGCCGTGACGGCAGCGCCGGCTGCGGGTGCAGGCGCTGCATTTTCTTACTTGCTGGTGCAGGTGGCTTCCGCTCTGCTGTTGCCATGGATTCGCTCGCGGATCAGAAATTCGGACTGGAACGGAATGTTGCAGAGGATGAGTCCCACGCAGATACTATTCCGGTGGTTAGGATTGGAGAAGTGACGCATGATACCTATTGAATACAGGGTGGGGGATTCTGACTGGCGCCCATGGGGACGCTGGGTGGTGCTGGACGTGACTCCGAGACTCGTGGTGAAAAAACTGGTTGTGGAACCGGGTTGCCGTATCTCTCTGCAAAAACATAGTTTTCGCTCCGAACGTTGGATCGTGATGCAGGGTGAGGCTCACGTGCAGCTGGGTGATGAGCAGCTTACCATGCAAATGGGCGATGGCGTCTTGATCCCGAAGAACACATTGCACCGCCTGTCTAATGAAAGCGATCAGGAGGTGTTGTTACTTGAAATCCAGTTTGGGGATTTACTCAGTGAGGACGACATCGAACGTCTGGAGGATGATTACGGCAGGGATGAGAAATCTCCGGTCTTGCAGGACCCGAAGTGAGGGAGATGAGTAACTGAGACAAACTCCCGTATTTGTCCTCCTGCCGGGAGCTCTTTGATGGTGCCATTCACGTATCGGCAGGGAGGTTGTGCCGAACCCCGGGGAGAAGGCAGGGAGCGGAGAGAAACCGTGTTTGACCGGGAGGACCGGAGGAGGAGGATACACCGGGCACGTGACGGGAGTGGACGGCCATCGCATGAGCATGCAACACATGCGGCATAGCTGCGGGACTACCGATCGTTGGCATCGTTCATGAAGTGGCACTTTCAGTCCCTCATGGCGTGGCTTGTTCTGTTTGATCAGTACAAGCGCAAATTTCAAAACTCTCGAAAAATTCTCTGTTCTCTTCCCCTTCCTCTTGCCTCCTTGATCCTCGTTGAATACCACGTACCCAGCACCCAATGCAGACTGTTTTCTATCCCCCGGTGGCTTCTTATGCTTATGACTGCGTGTTGGAATCGCTTTTTCCCGGGGCGGATGTGCATTTGTCCCATACGTCTCCCGATACAATTCTTCCATCCCCCATTTAACATCTCTCCCGTGCGTTTCAGAGAAAAGTGGACGATGGATGAGAAGTCCGCAAGACGGCAGACCTTTATTCTAATTTCTTAACACATCTTGCACAAGGTGTAGTGAATAAAGCTTTTGTTGCCTTACCTAAGTGCATATCTCTTTTCGAAAGAGATGTACAGTTCAAAAAGCAAAAAACTTTTAGAGAGAAAACATTGACATCTGACCATGGCAAAAATTATGTCATGAGAACGGTGTGAAATTGTTGTTGTATAAAATTGTAAGTTATTTGTCTTCAATTAGGTAGAGATCATTTACCGGCACATCTCTTTCGAAAAGAGATACACTCGCCGTCATACGGCGGAGAGACCGAGCCGGAACTTCAAACCCTAATTTTTACCATGAAAGAAAATCACACCTTCAAAAGAGAGATTCGAAAAGTCGTTCGTAAGATGTCGGCGGTGGCGCTATGTGCCCTGTCGGTTATTGCATGGGCAGAGGGAGGGACGCCCGCCTTCTACAAGGAAGCGGAAGCCGGGCAGGCATGGGCGCAGTACGAAGTTGGCGTGTGCTATGCGAACGGCAAGGGGGTGAGTAGGGATTACGCGGAGGCCGTGAAGTGGTTCCGCTTGGCAGCGGATCAGGGGCATGCGAATGCGCAGTGTTATCTTGGCTGGTGCTATAAGACCGGCACTGGAGTGAGCAAGGACTGGACGGAGGCGGTGAGGCTGTACCGATTGGCAGCGGATCAAGGGAATGCTGCGGCGCAGCATAACCTCGGTTGCAGCTATCGAGATGGCACTGGAGTGAGCAAAGACTACGCAGAGGCAGTGAAGTGGTTTCGCAAGGCAGCCGATCAGGGGAATGCGGATGCGCAGCATGGCCTCGGTTGCAGCTATCGAGATGGCACTGGAGTGAGCAAAGACTACGCAGAGGCAGTGAAGTGGTACCGCATGGCAGCAGATCAGGGGAATGCGGCGGCGCAGTATAATCTTGGCGTGTGCTATCGAGATGGCAAGGGAGTGAGCAAGGACTACACGGAGGCAGTGAAGTGGTACCGCAAGGTGGCGGATCAGGGGGATGCGGATGCGCAGAATGACCTTGGCTGGTGCTATGAGCTCGGCAAGGGAGTGAGCAAGGACATGACAGAGGCGGTGAGGCTGTACCGCTTGTCAGCGGATCAGGGGAATGCGAGGGCGCAGTATAATCTTGGCTTGTGCTATGAGTACGGCAAGGGAATGAGCAAGGATATAGCGGAGGCAAGAAAGTGGTACCAAAAGGCAGCCGATCAGGGGCATGAAAATGCCAAAAAGGCATTGCAGCGACTGTAGGCAGCCGCCTATATACGGTGGTGGCGCCTGGCGCCGCCTAAGAACGAATTTGGCGGACGAGAGGGAGCCCTTGGAGCCACCATCATGATGACCGTCGGTTGTCGTGATTTTTGGTACGTATAACCGATGATATCGGACAACAAGGGCATTCCCTCCGTTGATTAACTTTTCTCCAATGCGTTTGCCCCGGAGTGGACAGCCATCGCATGAGCATGCCATACACGCGGCATAGCTGCGGGACTACCGATCGTTGGCATCGTTCATGAAGTGGCAGAGGGGCGTGGTGCGAGTACATACGCGATTTGCCGGCACACTTCAACTGATCAAAAAACGCTCGCATGAGAGGAAGGGAGAGGGCTTCTGCGGGAAAAACCGGGGAAAGTCGTGAAACAGAGCTTGCAGGCAGATTCTCCTTTGCATGCGGTGGGAACTGTTCAGGGGAGGACATTTCTCCCGGTCGCTTTGCGGGAGATTGTGTGCTTTTATTAACTTACGGTATGCTTGTTATCTATGTTGGTGCGTTGGGTCGGGGGGAAGAAGGAGAAGAAAACGCGCAAAAATGCATTGGAAGACACTAATTTGACTTGAAAACGCCGCATTTTCATGCCATATTGGCGCGAGCGCAGACAGCATGTCAGATCATAAAGAACGCAAAACTCTCGAAGAGAGAAATCAGATCAGCGAATTGGAGCGACTGAGACACTCTTGCGCCCACGTGTGCGCGACGGCGATTTGCCGCATATGGCCACAGGCGCAGTTGGCAGCAGGTCCGGCGGTGGAAAACGGCTTTTACTACGACATCGAATTGGACCACAACATTTCGTCGGACGAGTTTGCACGCATCGAGGAGGAGATGAAGAAGGTGGTGAAGGAGAACGTGCCGTTTGAGAAGACCGTGGTGAGCCGCAGCGAGGCGATGCGTATGGCTCGGAGTGGGGAATTGGGCAGCGTGGGGCCGCGGGATGTGCCGAGCAAGTTCAAGATCGATTTGCTGTCACGCATTCCGGAGGATGAACCCATATCCATCTATCGCAATGGTGACTTTACCGACTTGTGCGCCGGGCCTCATGTGCCGCGCACGGGGAATTGCAAGGCTTTCAAGATCATGAGCGTTGCATCCGCCTACTACCGGGGAGATGCGAGTGGGCCACGCCTTCAGCGCGTATACGGCACGTGCTTCCCGAACCGTACGCAGCTGGATGAGCATCTGGCGCGGCTGGAGGAGGCGAGGAAACGTGACCATCGGAAGCTGGGGCGCGAGCTTGGGCTGTTCGCCATTGATGAGATGGTGGGGCAGGGTCTCGTTTTGTGGAAGCCGAAGGGGGCGATTATCCGCCGTGAGCTGCAAGACTTCATCACCGAGGAATTGGATCGCATCGGCTATTCGCAGGTCTATACTCCGAACATCGGCAAGCTGGATTTGTACATGACGAGTGGGCACTGGGAACACTACAAAGAGAGCCAGTTTCCGCCCATTCCGGATCCGGATGATTTCAGGAAACTGAGGGATGAGAATGCGAGCTGTGCGGACCTTTTCAATGCGCTGGACACGCGGACCATCAGCGGGTTTATGCTCAAACCCATGAATTGCCCGCATCACATTCGCATTTACGCGAATGACCCTCATTCCTACCGCGATTTGCCGGTGCGTCTTGCTGAGTTTGGCACCGTGTACCGTTGGGAACAGAGCGGCGAGCTGGGGGGCATGACCCGCGTACGCGGTTTTACGCAGGACGATGCGCATATCTTCTGCCGCCCGGATCAGATCAAACAGGAGGTGCAGCAGTGTATTGGCATTGTGAAGCATATCCTGGGTACTTTGCAGATGAATGATTACCGCGTGCGCCTCTCCCTGCGCGACAAATGTTACACCGACCCCAAATACGTGGGCAGCGCGGAGAATTGGCACCTGGCGGAGGATGCTTTGCGCACTGTGCTCAGAGAGGAGGGTTTCGACTACACTGAGGCGGAGAATGAAGCAGCGTTCTACGGACCGAAAATCGATTTCATCGTGCGCGATGTCATCGGGCGAGATTGGCAGCTGGGAACCGTGCAGGTGGATTACAATCTGCCGGAGCGTTTCGAGCTCACCTACACCGGGGCGGATAATAAGCTGCACCGACCGGTGATGATTCACCGCGCTCCTTTTGGCAGCATGGAGCGTTTCACCGGCCTGCTCATTGAGCATTTTGCCGGAAAATTCCCAACATGGCTTGCGCCGGAACAAGTGCGCGTTCTTCCTATTTCCGACAAAGTGGCGGATTTTGCAGAGCAGGTGCGAATTTCTCTTTCGGAGGCCGGGGTGCGCGTGCGCATGGATGATGCCGCCGACAAGATCGGAGCGAAGATTCGCAATGCACGCCTGGACCGCGTGCCCTACATGCTCGTGGTTGGTCAACGTGAGGCTGAGCAGGGACTCGTTTCCGTTCGCCACCGCGAGCTGGAAGAGCTCGGGACCATGCCGTTGGCGGACTTTTGCGCCACCGTGCGTTCCGAAATTGAACGCCGCCTCATCGCTCCGGAGCTTCAGCCGGGGAATCTTTCTCAGCAAACCTGACAAGCCTTGAGCAGTTCCTTCCCTACAGCTCTCAGTTTATATTAACAACCCAATACCCAACCTGTGCCACTCCCACCCAAACGTCCCAGTACACCTGCGCGCAACAATCGCCGCGACCAATCCAGCAGAACCTCACAAATTCGCGTGAATGACCGCATCCGCGCTCCGCGTGTCCGAGTTGTCAACGCCGAGGGGGAACAACTTGGGGTGATGTCTGTTCGTGACGCTCTCACTCTGGCCAAGCAACGGGATTTAGATCTCGTGGAGGTTGCTCCTTTTGCCGATCCCCCCGTTTGTCGCATTATCGATTACGGCAAATACAAGTACATGCAAGCCAAACAACAGAAAAACAACAAGTCTAAGGTTGTTCGCATGAAGGAGGTTAAACTGCGTATCGGCACGGATGTGAATGACTACAACGTTAAGATGGCTCGCAGCGAGCAATTCCTTGACCATGGGCACAAGGTGCGCTTTGTGTTGCGCTTCAAGGGGCGTGAAAATGCCCACCAGCAGATGGGACTGGAGGTGATGCAGAAGGTATTCGGAGATCTCCAAACGATGGGGAAGGTGGATCAACCCGCCAAACTTGTAGGCAACACTGTGAGCATGGTGCTTACACCCCTTCCGGAGGCCAACCGCATCAAGCGTTTCAAGCGGTATGAAGAGGAAGACTTTGACACTGAGTCTGAGGAATTTGACGCTCGGGAAGAGGGCTGAAAAGAAGCTTCCTATTTCTTCAGTTTTTCAGCGCGTGTGGATTTTCTGAATCGCGGTCAGGTAAGCGTATGGACTGGATGTATTACCTCATTTATGGTGTTTTGTTGTTGCTCTCGGTCTTTGGACTGAAGGTGGGAGTGAGCAACGATGCGGCAAACTTTTTGAATTCGTCGCTCGGGTGTCGTGCGGGGAATTTTAATACAGTGGCAGCGGTTGCGGCGGCGGGAGTCCTTCTGGGTGCGAGTTTTTCGAGTGGGATGATGGAGGTGGCGCGCAGTGGCGTGTTTAATCCTTCCATGTTTACGTTTCATGAGGTGATGCTCTTATTTTTGGCCGTGATGATATCCAACGTGATCTTGTTGGATGTGTACAACACGCTGGGGTTGCCGACATCTACAACAATCTCGCTCGTATTTGCGTTGTTGGGCTCATCCCTCGGCATGGCTGTGTACAGCAAGGATATGGCGACGGATGATTTTCCTCTGGCTGCCTATATCAACACAAGTAATGCCTTCGCCATCGTGGTGGCGATTTTTGTATCGGTGCTCGTTGCTTTTACTCTCGGTTCGTGTGTGATGTGGTTCGCGCGTTTGCTCTTCAGCTTTCGTTACACCCGGGCGTACAAATATGTTGGTCCGTTGTGGTGCGGCAGCGCTCTGACGGCAATTACTTATTTTGCAATCTTTAAGGGACTTAAGGATAGTTCCATGCTCACGCCGGAGATGAAGGAGATGCTGAATGCGGATGTGGGCACGACGATGGTCTGGTGCTGGGTGGCATGGCTCGGTATTATGGCCTTCCTGCAGTACGTTTGCCGGGTGAACACTCTGCGTATCACGGTGCTCAGCGGCACGGGAGCTCTGGCTCTCGCGTTTGCCGGGAACGACCTCGTGAACTTCATCGGCGTGTTCATGGCGGCGCACTCCGGCATCTTTGATATCGCCGTGAATCACACCGGCAATGTGGTCGACATGAGGATGAATGCGCTAGCGGAACAATCTATTCAGGCGCCGCCGATATATCTGCTCACGGCCGGGCTCATCATGGTGGCATCGCTCTTTTTCTCGAAAAACGCACGCAAGGTGACTGAAACCGAGTTGAAGCTTTCTTCATCCAACACCGGGAAGGAGCGTTTCGGGTCGAGTCTGCCGGCGCGTGTGCTGGTCCGTTATGCGTTGAACACCTCGCGCTTTATCGAACGCATCACTCCCCAACCGATCGCTGATTTTGTGGGGAGGCGTTTTGCGCCGCTCACGCCGGAGGAAGAGACCGGTACAAATTATGACCTCGTGCGAGGCTCGGTAAATCTGACTACGGCAGCGCTCCTCATCTCCGTTGCCACCTCGTGGAAAATGCCTCTTTCTACCACCTACGTCACCTTCATGGTGGCGATGGGCTCTTCCCTGGCGGATCGGGCCTGGGGACGTGACAGCGCCGTGTATCGTATCACGGGTGTGCTCACCGTGACGGGGGGCTGGTTCCTGACGGCTATCGGCGCCTGTCTCGCATCATTTGGTGTGGCTTTGGTGTTGGCGTATGGTGGAGTGTGGGCTGTGTACGGGATGATTGCGCTGGCGCTGGCGCTGCTGGTGCGTTCCACTTTCCTGACGCATGGGGACAAGCAGGAGTATCGGTTGCTGAACGTGAGCAAGGATGCACAGGTGCGCGAGTACGGCGCGGCGGCGGCGGGGCGCCTCGGTCGTATGGTTGGCATCTATAACGCTATGGTAAAAGCACTGCTCACCGAAGATCGTGAGGCTTTGAAACGGTTGCGTAAGAAAACGCGATCCATCAAGCAGGATTTAAAACTTGTAAAGGAGAACGAGGTTCTTCCGGCGTTGCCGAGTATCTCCAAGGAGCAGGCTGATCGCGGGCAACTCATTTTCCGAATTGTGGAGATTTCTATTTCCACTTGTGAATGTCTTCTGACCATGGTGAAGGCGAGCTACAATCACATCGACAATAACCACACCGGGTTGAATCAGGATCAGGCTCGCGATATGCTTGCGCTCACCGGCAAAATTGGTCGATTTTACCCGAATCTCATTGACATGCTCAAGGAGGGGGATTATGCCGGTATTGATAAACTGCTGAGTGCTTCCGGGCAACTTGGTGAGGAATTTGCTGAGTGCATTACCCGGCACCTCATGCAAAATGCCACCGATGAAAGTGGGATGCGTACCGGGATTCTCTACCTCACTCTTCTCAATGAGACCCGCGCTATGGTGAGCCACGCTTTCTCCCTCATCAGCCGCATCGAGGAACTCTACAAGGGGTGATTTTTGATGTGAAAATGCGCGCCATGGAAATTGTGCAGAGTGGTCGTAATGGAGGCGCCGGAGATAACGAGACAGAGGGATGCCCGACCGGGGGACGGCAGATGATCACAAGACCGTACGCTCGCAGGTAGGAGGGAAAGGAAGGAACGGCAATCAGCAGTCAGAGGCCCAATCCACGGGGACTTGTTGAATTTCGCCGCGGCGGTTTTCGTAGAGAACGTGGCCGTGTTGTACGCCGAATTTGTGTACTTCCATAGTAACTTTGACATCGTAACAGCAATAGCGAGCAATCTTGAGCAGGTAGTCGTTATCATGAGTTTGCTCATAGGTTGCCCACCATTTAAGCGCGTCGGTTCCTTCTGCGGTTTTTGAGTGCCCGCCGAGGGTGGGTTTTGCAACGGAGTCGAGTTTGAGTCGGTGCCCAAGTTGATTGGAAAGATAGGTACAGAGATCGAGGTTGTTACTCACATCCGCAATAGTCCAGAAAGTGTAGGCTTGCAGGACGCCGTAGTCGAATCCAACGTGGTTGTAACCTACGACGAGGTCTGCTGTACGGAGTTGTTCAATAAGCTTTTCCGCTTCCTCCTCCCGAAAAATGCGGTAGGTATTATCAGCGGTGGAAAACGTGACGCCAACGGACATCCCCATGCGTTCGGTGTGTTCCCAACCGCCAACCTGTGTGGCGGAGCGTCGAGTCTCGAGGTCGAAGTAAACGGTATTTTTCATGAGAAAGAGGAAGTGCAGCGCAGTGCCTCGTAGAGCACGATGGCGACAGCGGTGGCGAGGTTCAAGGAGCGGGCATTTTGTCCAGGCATCGGGATACGTAGAGCCTGGGCTGCATGATCACGAAGCAAGGACTCCGGGAGGCCACGAGATTCCGGACCGAACACAAGGTAATCGCCGTTTTTCCACGGAGTAAGAGGACTCCAGATCGACGTGGTTGCTTTGGTAGAGAGAAAGTGGAATTGCGAATCCGACTCGGCGGAGGAGAGAAGTTGCTCCAGGTTATCCCAAACATGCAAGGAGACGTGTTGCCAGTAATCCAGTCCCACACGACGAAGATACTTTTCCTGCAGACTGAAACCGAGAGGGCGAATAAGGTGTAGCTCTGACCCGGTAGCGACAGCCAGGCGCCCTGCGGCGCCGGCGTTATGCGGTATTTCCGGATGATAGAGTACGATGCGAAACATGGTGAAGAAAACAGGCGAAAAGGTATTAAGCGCGGCAAAGGACACGGGCGCGATCAAAATCCGCAGGATTGATTATCGCACGCACCTTCTCGCCCGCGCGGAGGGAACCGAGAAGCTCCGTTTCCCGGCGTTGCAGGAAAGCAATGACTCCTTTACCATTGGGCAAAGTAGCAAAGTACGCGGCAGGGGCGATCTGCCGTATAACGGTGCACTCAGCTTCGATGAGTTGGGAAGGATAACTTTTGGTGGCAGAATGGCGCACGGGGAGGTAGAGTAGGGGGGGAGGAGGAGGATAGGTCAGAGTAGGATTTTGAACCCGGAATTGATGATATCTTTTGCGTTGTGTACAGGTGTTTTTTGGGGAGTCGGCACAGGAGTTTTCTCTTTTTCCCGCTCTCCGTTTTTGTCCGTGGTAGAGCGTGGCTGCTGCGGCGGGAGGGGAGGGGAAAGGAGACCCTTGAGCACCTCAACTGCTTGTGCCCGGGTTTCGGCGGATTTTTGGGACAGCAAGGCAGAAATTCGGGCGCTGAGGTCCTCATGCGGATCGTCAATGGTCCCGCTGAGGTTGATGACGAGCCATATAAAGTTTGGCTCTTCGGTCTTTTTGTTGAAAAGATGGTCGGAGAGAGGGAAATCGGAAACACCGAGAAGGGAGAGTATGTTTGAAGGAATACCGAGGTGCAGAGAGCCTGACAGAGAACCATCAGTTCCGGTGATGATATGACCGGTCAAACGAAGGATATCTCCCTTGGCGCGGACATCAATGTTATCCCACAGCAGGGCGTGACTGATGTTGTGTTGAGGGTCGGAATAAGGAAACTTGAGGTCGCAGGAGGCTTCCTGCAAGTCGATTTTCTTGTAGGGGAATTTGTCCGGCAGGTGGAACTTGCTGAGGAATGGGAGCTCGGAGATAACCGCATCCTCCGCCCACAATTTACCGGAAGCTTCCCAATCGGAGGTTTCTGTCTGACCGGATAGAGAGAAGTTCCCGTTTAGTGATCCGGAGACACGTTTTTTCCAATCTCCGCTGAGAAGCTTGCGTACATCTGCATGCTGCAGTTTCAGATCCGCTTCCCACAGTCCGCTGCGTGGCGAATAAGTGCCCGAAGCGTGGAGTTCCCCGGGCGAAAGGAGGAAACGGCAGGAACGCAGCACGTTTTGATTTCCTCCCACCAATAAATCCGCAGATTTCAGCCCGCACTGAGACAGGAAAGTCCACGGCGTGGTGATACGACCGTTCTCCAGCCTGAGGGCCCAGATGCGCTGGCTGGGATGAGGGTGTGAAGCGACGGTGAGCCTGTATCCCTGCAGCTGGAATTCGCCGGCGGAGGTATAGAAGTTTGTGTCAGCGTAGTGTGCGGTAAAGCCGTGCATTTGAATGCTCTTGAAGACGCCTCCATGGCTGCTTTTACTGCGGGCAGGAGAATCAGTGAGCGCGCGTGTCTTACTCTCTGCGCCATTTATTGCGGGGCGGGGTTTTTGAGCAGAATTGGGTGGAGGAGTGAATCGGAGTGCAATGTGGAGTTCATCCGACGAAAATTGGGAAAAGCGCAGGATTCGTTTCCAGAGGGCGGCGCGTTCCGGACGCGCATGAAGTTCGCGCACACTCATCTCTGAAACGACCCCCATGTTTTTTATCTCAATGAGAGGGAGATTTAAAAGATCTGAATCTGCAATGGAAAGATTTTGCGGGATATACACTTGTCGAGCGCCGGTTGTATTGCGTAGTGTTTCACTGAGAAACCGACGAAAACCGTCTCCCTGTAACCAGGAAAACATGTAAGAGTACCCGATAGCGCCGGCAACACAGATGAGCGCAGGAAGAGAGATCAGAACGATGAGAAAATTTCGCATCCGACGTGTGCGATGAGCGGACACCCTCGTGTTTTTTCTGCGTCGCTGGGAGTTCATTCGCCGGGCCATGACGAACTTCTTTTAGCATACAGTCCTTTGCTGATGCAAGCGAAAAGTCCGCTGTTCCGAACTTGCGTCAGAAGAATCGTTGCACGAAAACGAATCATTTTTCGCAGGCCTTCCTGCAGCCGGCGCAGGTGGAAGTTTTTTCGAAGGTTTTTCTTGCAGGAGTTTCCGGAAGTCCCCTTTTCCTCCCCGGTGAAAAATTTGTCCGGCAAGACGAGGAAAATGTGGATACGGGGAAGAAAACCTGTGTGTCGTTCCGGAAAGGGCATGTGCAGCTACGGCGTGTCGTTTCGTGCGCGTGGAGGGAGCAATGCAGAATCTTTTGCCAGGGCGCTCTCGGAGCCGGTTCTGATCATTGAAAACCTCAGTAGATTTATGGGGCCTTTCCCCGGAATCCCATGTCACCGGCATTTGCGTGAATCCCGGCAACTTCTCGGACTGATGTTTGTGTATTGCTGCCGCCCGCTCAGTTTTGACGCCGGGTCACAAGGAGTAGAGATATGAGGAAAACAGTTACGCTGAGGCAAATCAGTGTTGCTGTGTCGAAACAGAGAATTGTTTGCACCGTTTTTCCCGCAGGCAGATAGAACCACATTGACAAGGAGTAGAAACCATGAGGGGAGGCTCCGGCATCGTCGGGTTGTGTACTTCCGGCGCTCCGTGCGAAAAAAACGTTTCGGTGTGAATTTCTTTATTGACTCAACAGCGAGCTTGTGTTTCAATACGAGTGAGCAACTACTTTTTACTATGAAAGTCCAACTCACTCTTGTCGCCCTACTTCTCGGATCCATGGTGCTCAGCTCATGCTGCTGCCAGTCGCAGCCGATGCCTTCGCTGCGCCCGATGCCACGTGATTTGGCTCAGGACAATTTGCAGCCGGCTCCTGTTGTGCCCGTGAAAGTGTTTACCGAGAAAGGTAAGTAAGATTCTGGCGTATCGGGAGCGAGGGAAAGAAGTCGGGCAAGGCTTCTCGTCTCGGGACGCTGTTTGGCGGAGTCGCTGCACGAATGAGGGCAGCGACTTTTTTTTTGTTAAATCTGTAGAATCCGCAATTCTTTCTTGCATTGCTCTCAAAATTGGAGTAAATAGGAAGCTGTCTATTCTGCACCGACATGAGTTTTACTACTATGAAAAATACCTTAATTCGCGTCGCATTTCGTGCCCTGTCTCTCGGGATGGTGGCAATGTTCGTCCTCCCCGCAGCTTTCGCTCAGGAGGCTGAAGCAGCCGGGGCTGTAACCGAGAAGTCTGCTCTGGACAAGTGGGTGATTGATGGCGGTTGGACCATGATCCCGCTCGTAGCACTGCTTGCGGCTACGCTGTTCCTGCTGGTGTTTTGCATGATGGCTCTTACGAAGGCTAAATTCTGTCCGGAGGAATTGCGAGCCCAGCTGTTGGCGCTTATGACCGATTGCCGTGTGCAGTCTGCCATCCAGCTCGCTACTACAAGCCCCACATTTCTTGGGCGGTTGGTCGCTTATGCCCTGCCGAACATTGATGCCAACCGCCCGGAGGATTTGGGCAAGGACGGTATTGAGGATGCCATTGCGGATTTTACGGCTAACGAACGGCCTCAGACAATGAAGTATGTGGATATGCTTGCCTTGTGCGGGTCCATTGCTCCGTCGATAGGGCTGTTCGGTACGGTTCAGGGCATGGTGGGAGCTTTCGCGATTTTGGCTGAGTCCGGTCAGGCAGATCCCACTCAGCTGGCAGGTTCTATTTCCGTAGCTCTGCTTACCACGTTCTGGGGTTTGATTATTTCCATCATTGCCATTCCCGGTTTCTTTTTCCTCAAGAAACATGCTCAGGCTCTGGAGGCCGATTGTGTGAATACGATTGAGGAAATGGTCAACACCTCTATAAACGTAATCAACGCTGAAGCTCAGCTGGCGCGCATTCCCGAGGGACTTGACGCCGGTGATGAAGAAGAGGTGGCCGAAGAGGCGTGAGCCCGAATGGGGTGGAGTGCGCCGGGACTGATGCGCCGGAAGGCGCGGGACCTCGCGCTCCACTTGCCGGAGGCTCTCGTAACGTATTTCAACTAACCACAAAATAAAATGGGAAAGAAGAATGCAAGGGCTAATGATGAGGTAAAGGGTGATGTCAATATGTCGCCCATGATTGACTGTTGTTTCCTATTGTTGATTTTCTTCGTGGTGAACGCGACGGCTATCACGGTAGCAAAGGACCCAAGCGTGAACATGCCCAGCGCTGTTTCGTGCTCAGAGCTTAAAGACGCGAAGGGATGTATCGTGGTGAATGTGTTTGCGGATACGAACAAGATGAGTTCCAAGGCCCTGGAGAAGTACAGCAGGAACTTCCCTCCCGGCACCTTGTGGGGAGTGTCGGATGTGAACGGCAATAACCAGGGATACACAGCCGACCAGACCCAGGATCTTACGGACTTCATCAAGAAACAGAAGGAGTTGATGGAAAAACGCGAGGTGGATCCGTCGATGGTTCGTCTTTACCTGCGCGGCGACATGGCGGCGCCGTGGGAACGCTCTTCCACGGTAATTCGCTGTGCTGCTGCAGCCGGGGTAACCAATATAGTTTTCGGTACCCTTCCGTCCAAATAAAGACTTCTCCTGAATTTTCAGACTTTATCGAGTTATGGCCAGACATAAAAAGCTACAGACAGAGGAGCAGGAGGACCCGGAGATGAACATCTCCTCCATGATCGATTGCTGCTTCCTCCTACTCATCTATTTCCTTGTCGCGACTTCACTGGTGAGTGAGAAAAAGCTGGATATATCCATTCCGGCGTCCACAGCCGGCGCGTCCTCTAAAAAACCGCCGCTGGACCCTGCGCGCATCATCCTGCGAGGGGATGGCAGCGTGATGTGGGGAGATGATTTGCCCGTAGCGGAGGCTTACAATGAAGCGGCAGAGCCCGGCACGAGTGAGTACCGCAGTCAGCGTGAGTTAGAGCAGCTCGTGGAGCAGCTTAAAAACTTCAAGTCCACGGCTGATTCAATGGATGCGGAGCCTATCGTGATGCTCACGGGTGCGCCTACGGCACCGCACCAGCGTATCGTCGACATCATGGCCGCTCTCGCCACGGCGAATATCCACTCTGTAGGTATTAGCACGGCGAATCCGGAGGGGTGATGAGCTTTTTGTGCGCCATGCAGGTGAGATCGCAAAACGAAAACGACGGTGGAGCGGCGAAGGGGAGGTCCCCCATCGCCGGGGCGTGCTGTCGATCTCGTGAGGTGCGGTGCGCTGTCCGTATGTTTCTCCGGATCGTCAGCGATGCATGAGACCTTTCCTGCAGAGAGAATCTCTATGATTCACCAACGTAACGTTTCCCTATCTTTTGTGTCGACACCATTTTATCTTCTCTCCAGAAAAAACGCTTTTCACACTATTTAACTGATGAATACACGTACCTCATTCGCTTCCGTGCTGGCTCTTGTAGCGCTTGCTTCTCCCATGGTGTGCCATGCTCAGGATCCGGCTACAGAATACAAAAACATTTCCGCTTTGCGGGCGGCGAAGAAATACAAAGAAGCTTTGGATATCACGGAGAAAGTACTCTCCATGGTCAGCAATCCCAAATCGAGGGTGGGCCAGCAATTCAAGTACTTTTTGCCGTTTTTTGTATGGCAGAAGGCTGAAACGTTTGCTGCCATGGGCGAGGTGGATAAAGCCATTGAGGTATACAAGGACCTCAATACCAATCCTGCTTACAAGGATGCTGCGATGCTTGAGAGCTCCAAGGTTCTTCCGGGGATGGAAGTGGATGGGTATAAGCCCTTCCTGACTCTTGCCCTTTTCAGAATGGGGTATCTGCGTTACCAGCAGGCAGAAGGCACGCCGGCGGCTCAGGGCAAGCCGGGCACGCCGGGCGATCCCAAAAAGTATGAGGAATGCATTCCTCTTTTGGAGCAGTACCTGGCTTATCTGCAGGGGGGAAAGGTAACTGAGATGGAGAAGGCGCAAGGTCTTGATGGTCGCCTCTGCTTCATGCTCATGCAGGCGAATCTTCTCAAGGAGAAACCGGACTTTAACAAGGTTGGTGAATATCTGGAACGTGGGACACACGCCAAATCTTCCTTGCCCGATACCATGGTAATGAACGGTTTGAGTAAACTTATGGATCTCGCTCTTAAGCAGACGCAATATATCGGCTGGGGCGAGAAGGTCGTTGCTGCGGCGCCGGAGAGTTTCCATATGGACGCTGACCGCCTTGCCATCTACGGAGGAAAAATTTTCAATTACGCCATTGATGCGATGAAGGTTGCCGATCAGGCTCTACGTGACGGTAACATGGAACAGGCATCCGCGGCCCTGCGCACGGCGAACACTCTCTTCGGTCTCGTGCCGGATGTTACCGAGACCAAACAAGCGTTGGACGAGGTAGTTAAAATGCTCGGCGACCTCGGGAAAGCTCTGCCGGACAAAAATGCGGGGCGTACATACGACGCACAGTCCAGCGGAAAGTTGTCTGAGACGTATGCCAAGATGCAGAGCGACCGCACAGAACTGGAAGCCTACATCATCCTTTCGCTCGCAAATACTGCGGCTCAGCTTGGCAGCCCGCGCATGGCTAAAGCGGGCTACAAAGTGTTGCTGGATCGCTATCCGGAGCTGCGACAGAAGCAGGGGGACAACTTCAAAGAGTTGAAGGATACAAACTATCTGCAGTATGCCCAGTTTGCCCGCGCTACGGGCGATGAGGCAACCGCTACCAAGTACGAGGGGATGGTAAATACCGAGAAGGTGGATGAGGGTGGCAGGAATGCTGTTGTGCTTAACAAGATGGCTCGACTTATGCGTGAGAAAGCGTATGAGGAGGTGATACCGGTGGCAGATGAAGCGATGCGCTTATTATCAGCAGAAAAAGAGAGCCAGAATTATGTGATGGCGAATTTTTGCAAAATTGCTGCGCTCTACAACCTGAGACGCTGGGACGAGCTGGTGCAGGTGGGAGAGCAATTCCTGGCGGATGGCTTGCACCAGCCCAGGGAAGGACAACTCAGCGAGGAGCAGGCTCGTGCCAACGGCTCGCAGACCATGTATTTCCTGCTGGAAGCTTACCGGGAATTGGCCAACAAAGACATTAAAATGCTTGATAAGGCCCTGGCAATGGCGGATAATTTTATGAAGACGTATCCTTCTCTCGACGGGAAGGAAAATTCCATGGCGCCGAATATCTACTTCAGCGCTATGAATGCTCTGCTGCGACGCAATGGCTACGGCAAAGAAGATGCCGCTGCTGCCGATAAGAAAAAGGCTTTGGAGTACAGCAACGTTATTGCGAAAAACTGGCCGGATAATGACCTTTATCCCATGGCTCGTCTTATCGCCGGCAACATCCTCATTAATGGAGAGGAAGATGCTCAGAAGCTTGAGGCAATTGCCGTTTTGGAGCAGGCTGCTCAGGGTGCTCTTAAGCAGCCCGAAGATGCCGGTAAGGCCGTGGCTTCCAATGCCCTCTTCTGGCTGGCCTCTTACGCGCCCGATTTTCCCCGTAAAGGTGAGAAGGAAGAGGATGTGCGGAAACGTGTTCAGGGGTACTTTGATACATTCTGGAAGGAGGCAGACAGTGAAGGGAATGCTTTTGCCTTGCAGATGGCAGTTCTGGAACTGATGCGCGCAGTAAATGCCAAGGATGTGGCTGCTTACGAGACCACGCTGAAGCGCGCGAGGGAGGTGATTGCTCGCGAGGCCAACTACGGGTTTAAGAAGAACCAGCAAAATCCTGAACTGGAACCCAGTATCAACTCCTATATCGCGTCTTTCGTGGATGGAGAGAAAGCTCTCCATGGGAAAGAGCTCACGCTGGAGGAGAAGATTGAGCATTTCACCAACTTCCCGGGTGTGGCAAAGGATGATAAGTACACCAATGCCATTTTGCACATGGCGTTGCTCAACTCGATGAATGAGTCGCTTGTCGCTGCTCGTCGGGCGGGTGACACGGAGAAGGCCAAAGAAATTGAACAGGATATCCAGAACTCTTTCGGCGAGATGCGCAAATCTTTCCAACCGGACGCTCTTACGAACTTTATCTGTGTACAAGTCGGTCGGTTTGAAGTGGGCTACGCTGCCCGTTTTCGGCCCGGCAGCGAGGATCGTAAGAGTGAAGTGAGTCAGGCTTTAGCTTACTTCAACAAAGTGCTTGAACGTGGCGGGGATTACGTTAAAGAGGCTACTCTTGGAAAGGCAAACGCACTCGCGCTTTCCGATGATGTCAACCAGCAGAAGGAAGCGTACGCCCTGTACACCAAGCTCGCCGCTGCTACTGATCCCTCCGTGGCCGCAGATGCTCTCATTGGCCTGACCAATTTGAACATGAGCACCGGTAACTACAAGGCCGCTGTGGAAAGTGCCGATCGTTTTATGAACATTCGCGGTGGCGCTTCTGCGCGCGCTCGCATGGACATGCAGCTCAAACTTGGTGAAGCTTATTGTGCTTCCGGAGATGTGCTTAAGGGCTTGCAAACCTACATGAATCTCTACGTGCAGAACCGCGGTAACATCACCTACTCCGCACCTGCTGTGAAGGCCATGATGCAGCAGCTCTGGAAACGCAATAACGCTGCTACAGGTGACCGTTTGAAGGGAGATTTCAAGCCTTCCGACCGCTGGAGTGCCTGGAATACCGGGCAGAACTATGTGAATCAGCTGCGCCGCGCCGGTATTGATAAGAAGATGACTCCAAGTGAGCGAGATCTTTTCAATGAGGTAGTGATTCTGGCGGATGAATATGGCAAGGACCCTGCCGTGCAAAAGGAGGAGAAGGCAAAGAATGATTTCCAGTCCCAGCTCACCAAGTAAACCATAGATAACACCTGATAGAACGACCGATCATGAAAACTCCGCATCTCATTTTCTCTCTCTTTGTGCTGGGTGCTTGCGTACTGTCTGCTCAGGAGCAGGCGACTCCGGGTCCGGTGCTTCCTGCTGTCGCCCAACCTCGCACGGCTAAGGGCAACAGCGTCGGCAGACTCTACCTTGTTCCGCCGCCCCAGGATAGCAAAAACATGGTCTCTTACCTCGACCGCAGCACCAGGGAGGTGACTACGGTTTCTTTACGCGACTTCAAGGCTTTGCTTATTGAAACGCCGAAGGACCTCGCCGAGGCCTTTCGTGCGTACAGGCGTGGAGATCTGAGCGAGGCGCGTGGCCCGCTCGCTGCTGCGCGCAGTAAGTACAGCGGTTTCGCCGATTTGCCTCACAATCCTGCTGTTCGGGCAGCGCTTACGGAGTTGGTGTGCGATGCACGTCTCATGGATTGGTCAAATCTTCGTAAGGCAGTAAATGCGGCGTCGGCGATGCGCAGTGGTATGGAGGCAGCAGATCGTGTGATGGTGGATGCGGCACGCCTGCTATGTCAGGTGAGCGATGATCCCGCAACAGCAGCAGAGCGCCTTAAAGCGGTGGAAGAGTTGCTCGCTGATTCCGGGAAACGCATGCAGATGCATACCGAACCCTATAGCTGGCTTAAGTACGCTCAGGGACGCGCTCTCGCCAGTCAGTTGTCGGAGGCAGAGCTCCGTGATGGGATCCCGGCAGACAAAGAGAAACAAGCCAGTCTCGCAGTGGATGCCCTTTGCGAGTCTGCCGCGGCTGCACATGCTCGCCATATGGAGCTCCCGAAGAATGCTATGCTGCGTGCATTCCGCATACTTTGGGCTATGCCCGGCGTGCGAGAGTACGCCGATAAAGGGGCAGAGATGAACAAGGAAAGCTGGGGAAAAGCGCCATACAACTTCCGGGATGCTGTGGCTCTCGCTTTCATGCTTAAAAATATCTATTTCGGTGCAGGGGAGAACGACACTACCGTTGATCGGGCTGCCGGATTTTTCTACAATACAATGGCTGACAAGAAAAAGCCTGAAGAACCTGCTGCAGCAGCGAAGCCCGGCGCAAAGCCCGGTGCAAAGCCCGGTGCAAAGCCCGGTGCAAAGCCCGGTGCAAAGCCCGGCAATGCGAAGCCCGGCAATGCGAAGCCCGGCAATGCGAAGCGAAAGTGAAGTTGTGCGGG
Organism: uncultured Akkermansia sp.; assembly: GCA_947631435.1. Taxonomy (GTDB): domain Bacteria; phylum Verrucomicrobiota; class Verrucomicrobiia; order Verrucomicrobiales; family Akkermansiaceae; genus Akkermansia. The sequence goes on along the minus strand of CANRLM010000007.1, from coordinate 3,649 downwards.
AGGGTGTTCCGTTGCTTGCTGAATAAGGGCAAAGCTCTTCCGATAGAGGATCCGAGTCATGCATGATATGTTAGTGCGCCTGGTGCGCTTGCGTGCCGCAGAGCCGCTTGTGCGTAGAGTATGGGAGGAGAGCGGTGTTTTGGTCCGCCCTTGCCGTTCTTACGAGTTGCACCTGTTGCAGCGTTGGATTCATGAGAACTTCAGTCCGAAGTGGGTGAGCGAGGCCACCGTGGCGGTGTGTCATTGTCCCCCCGCATGTTTCATTGCCACGCAGCGGGCGAGGATCGTTGGTTTCGCTTGTTATGATGCCACTTCCCGTGGTTTTTTTGGACCCATGGGAGTGGAAGAGAATTTGCGTGGCTGCGGCATAGGAGAAGCTCTCCTCGTAGCTGGTTTGCAGCGTATGCGTGAGATGGGTTATGCCTATGCTATTATCGGGGGAGTAGGTCCTGCAGATTTTTACCGTAAGGTGGTGGGCGCTACGGACATTGAGGAATCAACACCCGGAATCTATGAGGATATCTTAAACGAAGGGTGAAGCTTTTAGCCGAAAAATGGGGAGCATCCTTTTTCTCTTCCGGTGACGCGGTGTTGTTTCTTCCTCTCCTTTCACGCAAAGGAATGCTCGTATTCCGGGGGGTGAGACATTCGTGTCCGACAGAGGTCCCCTTTTTGTAACTCTACCGGGCTCGCGCACTCGTTGCGTTCATCGAGGCATTGGAGTTTTCCTCTGCTGAATTAACTTCCCGGAAGGGATTGTTCCCGTTCACTTCATTGAGGAACTGCCGCCGTGACGGGGAGCCCGACGCCCCGGCGTCGTGACCGATATTTGAATTTTTGAAAAAGCGAAGCTGCTTGTATTGGGGAGGATAGAGAGTTCAGATTTCTCGGCATATCCTGCTCTTCTCTATCACGCTTATTTGCGTCGCCCTCTTCCGGATCATATTCCCAGACGACTCAGGGGAAGTCCGGATTCCGGAATTTAGGGTGTGTGCGACTTTGGCGTATGGTCTTATACCCTCCCCATTTTGACTTAAAAATGAGTCAAATTCACAATCGTGATCATGAAGGGGGAAGTAGATATGCATCTCTAGAAGAAAGTCCTTTTGAAGGCATGGCAGAGACCTCGAAAGCTCGTAGATAAATTTTCTTGGGCAGGCAGACGTTTTTTTCCCTCTTTACCTTGACAGGCCGAATAATTCCTGCTAAATTGCAAGGTAGTTTTTATTACTTCCATGAAACTTTCTTTTCTCGCTGTACCATGCGTCGTCTTGACATCTATCCTTCTCAGCTCCTGTCAAAAGGAGGAAAAGGGTGTTGTTGAGCTCGCCCGTGAGCTGTCATCTGAGTTGGCGGCAATCTCTGACACGGCCACGGCAGATGCTCGTGCTGCACGGGTGGAGGTGCTTAACAAGCGGCTTCAAAATGCTGCTGCGCGCACTCTGGCTCTGAATGGTACCGCCCTGCGCCGTTCTGATGATGAGGATGGTTCGGCTTATGCAAAGGCTTTGAGTGTGCTGGCACGGGAGGTAGGGCGTGTGCGGGCGAGCTATCCGGCTGCAGCTGATGCTGAAGCGCCGGACGAGGAACAGCTCTTTATTGCCATTGCGGTGGCGCAGGGAGGGAAGGGAACTCCGGACGAGCTGAAGGAGGCAGGGCGGGCTTATATGACAGATGAGGTCAACTCGCATGAAACCCCTGGGGAGTTTCCTGAGTATTTCGGCTCCGAGGCATTGAAGGCAGCCCTGGGTTATCGCGTTGAGCCGTCGGAAGTTTCCGGTCTCCAATTTGATAGCGAAGATGCTCCTGCTGTGCCGGCTCTCAAAGAGGTGGAAGAAAGTGTTTCAGCCGATGCAGGCGACAATGCTGATGCCCCTTCGGGGGAGGAAGAGACGGATGCTGCTGAGGGAGAGGAGGAGTAGGATATTGTAATTCGTTCGCTTGTTTCATATTGTAGTATCGGAAGAAGGGGGTGTTGCGCTGCGGTTCAGCAGCCCGGTGGGATGGTTTTTTGCGTGGTTTGTCTCCTTCCATAGAATTCCATGCCTCGTATTCTTTTTACTTGCGCATACGATGGTGCGCCGTGGCGTGGCTGGCAGAGTCAGACGGGTGGAGTTACTGTTCAGGATTGCCTGCAAGACGCGTTTTTTCGTATCCTACGAGTTCCGCAGAAGATTTCTGCAGCAGGGCGCACGGATGCGGGCGTGCATGCTTTAGGACAGTGTTTTCACGCAGATGTGCCGGATTGCTGTCGAATGAGTTGTGCGAATTGGATCGCTGCATTGAATGCCAATCTGCCGGCCGGTGTGCGTATCCTTGCGGCAAAGCAGGTGGCCCCGGATTTCCATGCGCGGTTCAGTGCTGTGGGTAAAACCTATGAGTACCGTATCCACCGCGGGGCTGTTCTGCCGCCGCATGAAGCAGGACGGATGTGGCACATGGTGTACCCCATGAAGGTGTCGCTGCTGAGGGAAGCCTTGCAGAGTTTTTGCGGAGAGCATGACTTCCACGCTTTCTGCGCCCGACGAGGCAATGAGCCGAATCCTTTGCCTCCGGATTATTTTTGTCGCACTATATTCTCCACAACCGTGGTTGAATCTTCGGGAGGGGATATCCTCTCTCTGCGTGTGCACGGCAGTGGTTTTCTCTATCGCATGGTACGCATCATGGTGGGTAGTGCGTGCCGTGTTGCGTGTGGTCGTATGCCGCTTGAGCAGCTGATGGATTCGCTTTCAGACCCCTCCTCTTTACCCGTTGCTTTTTGTGCTCCGCCGGATGGGCTTTACCTGCTTCGAGTCGATTATCCCTCTTCCGGGACGGAAGGATCTTTCTATTGAAAGGCGCGTTTCTCGCGACCATGCGGAGAAACGCGCCTTTGTTCGGGAAGAAGTTGCAATCAGCGAACAATTTTTCGCGTTTACATTTCTTTACCGTCGTCGTCGGATTTTCCGTCTTTTTTATCACGGCACTCCTTGCATTTCTGCATGAACTCACGCCCTTTTGCTTCATCTTTTGTTACTCCCTTGCCGTGGGTGTACATATGCGCCAGAGCCCGACAGGCTGTCGGGTTGCCATCATCTGCTGCCTTCTTTAAACCGGGCAGCGCATGCTCATACAGCGCACTTGCTTTCTCCGGATCCTTCGAGGCTCCGCTCAGTCCGTTTTCGGTGATATATGCGATCGCGTATTGTGCGATGGGATCCCCGTTTGCCGCGGCCAGCGTCATGGTGTCCACATTGATCCAGTACGTTTCGTCGCAGGATACGCCCGAACCATCATTTTTGTACGTGATGCCCGGAGTTGTGGCATCTCCGCCACCGGGTGTCGTCATCGTTGTGTCCGTCGCTCCCATCGCTGTAAGACTGCCGAACGCCAGTGTTGTCATCAATATTGTCTTTTTCATAGGGAATCAGCATGCATCTAATTTCCCCGCCATTCAATCCAACTTTCCATCCATTAGCGCTTCCTTTTTTCGATGCGTGTGAAGAAAAAAATTAAAATCAATGAAATTATGATTGACGTGCCAGGGAAACTCGTGTATAGTCTCCCCGCTTTTCCGCCCCATCTCGGGGTGGCTCTGGAGCGTGATCGCTTCTGTAGCTCAGTGGTAGAGCGCATCCTTGGTAAGGATGAGGTCGCGGGTTCAAGT
>CANRLM010000006.1 GCA_947631435.1 uncultured Akkermansia sp. | reverse complement strand
CGCCACTATTTTACCCCTCTCTTCTCATGACCTCAACTTTTTCTGTCATCTGTTGCATTTAATCTTGCAATCCACAACGGCTTCTTCTTTTGCATTACGCGGCCCTCCTCGATCTTTTTTGCCTTTTCCTCCGTAGCTGTGGAAAGTGTCGACATGGTGGCTGAGCAACTTTTCGTCGAGAAAAACGCTCTGTTCCTGCAGCGATTTTACGGCACACCGGCAATCAGAATGTAATTTTTCCTCAAATTCAGATGCAAATGGGAAAATTTTGCTTGCAAAAGACGGCGCAATGTGTTAATGCTTCCTATACCATGAAGCGCACACTTCTCTCAGCACTGCTTTTAGCGATGATCGGCACGGTGTATGCCGATATTCAGGCTCCGCCAGCATCCGAATACACGGCGACGCGTAAGCTCGGTCGTGCTGTGGGCAATATTCTTTGGGGTATTGAAGAACTACCCGTTTCAATGATCCGTTGGGGTGAGCGCGAGGGCGATTATGCCGGCTACTCCACCGGTATCGTCGAAGGTTTCTCCCGCACCTTCACCCGCATGGGCTACGGTTTTTACGAGCTGGTCACTTTCTGGGCTCCTACCTATAAGTGCACCTATCGCCCACCCTACCAGGGGAGCTGCGGTCGCAGCGGTCTGCAGGAGTACAACACGTGGTCTGGTTTCTCGGAGTTCCCCGAGGAACTCGGGTTCCAGAGTAAGTACTATTACTCCCGCCGCAGTCAATTCTGATCCGTTCCTCATCTGCTACCATCCTTTCCTTCTACCGGGGGGAAGGGGTGTTTCGGGTTTCATCTCTGCGACGGTGTCAGGGGGCTTTTCTTTCGTAATCCATCCTTCGGGTTACGGTCTGTGCTGCTTCCTCCGGCCCCCCAACCTTTTCTATGGCCGCTTCCACTGCTAAAACCATCGCGAGCCTCATCGCTGATTTCCTGCAGCATGACACCAGGACAGCAGCTTCGCCGGAGCAGTTGCAATGCGTCAGCCAGGGTGCGAGCGGGCGTTGGATTATGCGCTATCTCCCCCCGGAGGGCTCCAGCGTCATCTGTATCTATTGGACCTCCGATCGTGAAGATAACGCCTCCTTCATACCGGCGCTGCGCGGACTATTGAAAGAAGGTGTACACGTACCGCAATTATATGCCTGTCGTGATCTGGGAGAAGGTTGCGGCGTTTGCTCGGTGGAAGATCTTGGGAATCGAACCCTGCTGAGCCTTCGCGAAGAGAAAACTGAGACCCTGCGGTGCACTTACGAAAATGTGCTGTACTGTCTGGACGACTTGCACCGTACGCAGCCTGACTGGCCCCTGCAGCCAGCGTTTGATGAGACCCTCTACAATTGGGAACATGAATATTTTGCCAAGTATCTCCTCGCACAGCACCACAATCGCCCAGATTTGGCGCAGTCCTTTCTCGATGCCCTCCCACGGAAAAAAGTCATCTCTTTTCTCTCCTCTCTGCCACGCCGTCCGATCCATCGAGACTGTCAAAGTGAAAATATCCTCTTACACGACAGCAAAGTTTATTTCGTCGATTTTCAAGGAATGCGGTTAGGCCTCCCGGAGTATGATATCGCGTCATTGCTTTATGACCCGTACATGGATATCAGCGTGCAACTACGCACCGAATTGCTGGAGTACAGACAAAATATGCCTCATTCCCTCCCCCTGCGCAAGGAACTCGTAGAGCTATGTGCCATTCAGAGAATTTTGCAAGCTCTCGGTGCTTATGCTAACATAGCCCATAACAAGAAAAAAACACACTATCTGCAATTTATCCCAACGGGCGAGAAAATCCTGCTGGACCATTGCTCTCGTATCGCTTCTTCCTCACCTGCCGCCCCTTTTGCTGAATGCGTTCGCTCCGTTCTACTGCCTTTGTTTTAGGTTGGCTACTCTGCGTCGCTGCCACAGCCTGTTTCTGCGAGCATTTCTTGCGCGGAGCAGATGCGGCGCTCTATAATTTCTTTGCCCGCTCCCCTCAGACAAAAGTCGTACTCCTTTTCCCGGGCGAAAAGCTCCCCACACAACGCGTACTTCTACCCCACCACAGCTCGGTCTATCCCACCGTGTACAGCATCCTTTGGGACGATACAACAAACTCCGGCTCACCGGATGACACCTCTCTCCTAAGAGAACTATCCACCATCCTACATTGCCTCGCCACGCAGAGGCATGTTCAAATCATCGGCATTTCCGCCGTCCCTCGATGGGCAGATGCCTCCGACCCCACTGTCCGCAGAATGCTCCACCACAGTTTGGAGAAAATTCATCATCTTCGCCTGGGACTGCAGGCAATGGATTCTGCTCAATATCAACCCATTCCGGATGATATTCTTTCTCTCGCCATTCCACAGGAAAATATTGAAGGCAATATATCCTCCCTACCGACAGCCAACACCTGCTCGTCATTCGATAACCCTCCCAGAGGAGAGCAAAACCCCTTCAAACTTTCGCCTGATTACGTACGCAACGAGCTACTCTCGCATGAAATGGCGCTGGAACGGGGACTGTCTCTGCCCCTACTGGTGCACTGGAATGACCATCTCTTCCCCACGCTCCCCCTACAGCTGGCGATAGATGCGCTTGGATTAACCCCCAAGGACCTTAAGGTTCACCCCGGCAGAAGTCTACAAATAGGGCAGCGTATCCTTCCCTTAGATCTCACAGGACGCTCCCCCCTTGGGTCTGCGCGCGCGGAAATCCTTCCTCTATCCGCCGCACTCTCCTCCCCACAAGATGCAGATTCCGCCTCTTGTGGGGAGGACTCCCTTCCACGCTGCGCCATCATCACTCGTCCGAACACTGCCACCATGGCAGCAAGAGACCGAGGTCCTCAGCTTGCTGCGACTCTTTCGTTGTTGCTGGCAAGAGAACGCGTCAATTATCTGTCCGAGGAACGCCCCATAGCGGCGCAAGCACTGCGTGTAAACCCACTACAGCATGAACCACTCGGTCTTTTTGCCCTGGCAATGAGCTGTTTAACCGCGCTGCTGCTGTTGCCTCGTCTGCCAGGAGAATTACCATGGTTACTGCGCAGCACGCTACTTTTTGCCGGTTTTATCGGTATTTCGATTCTTGCCGTGCTGTGGTACCGGCAGGGGCTTTGGATGAGCCTTTGTGCCTGGTTTCTCTGTTGGCTTGAGTTGCTTTTTGCGCAAGAAACGCTCCGTCACCTCAGGTCGTCAAAGGATTGTACTCAGGGAAGTAACGCCTGCCTCTGACCTGCACCTTTTCCTCAACGCCCCGGCTCTGTATCCCAGAGCTCCACATGCAGCCGCATAGAAAGCCGCACCCCGTGCCGCACACACATCTGCGCAACTTCGGGCAACAACGCCCTATACCTCTCCCGATCCGCAGCGCAGGGCATCAGCATAATTCGCTCTTTCGGTAGTTGCAGAGCTCCCACTTCTGCCCAATCCTCTTCACCTCGCACCACAAATTTGTACCACGCGTTCGACAGCGAGCGGAAAACATCAAGAATCAACATTTTTCGTCCGCTTTCCGCGTACGCCAGTTTCGGCGAGACATTCCACATCGTCACTCGCTCGATAAGCACAGGTGTCGGTGCCACAGTTCCGTTTGTTTCTATCTCTATCTTTACCTCCTCGGGCAAAAGAGAAAAAAGTGCCTCAAGTTCTTTTCCCTGCAACAAGGGTTCCCCCCCCGTCACCACTAACCGATCCCATCCCTGCTGATACGAAAGGAGTTTTACCACCTCCTGCGGCGTGCACTCAATTCCACCCTTCTGCGCGTGCTTAGTGTCGCACCACATGCAGTGCAAATTGCAACCGGCAAGTCTCAAAAACATCGCCGGACTCCCCGCACTAGTTCCCTCTCCCTGCAAGGAATAGAATACCTCCGGCTTTTCATTCAATTGCGCTAATCTCATATCAAAAATTCTGTTACTCATTATGACAAACTCCCAAGCAAGAGTCAATTCCCTGCTTGTTTCTATCAACTCACCTTGTTCTCGAAAATTCCGCTTTGCTTTTGTTTCACGGGAACGCGCGTAGCGCGCTGGCATTCAAATCGTACCCTATTTTTTTGTCCAACCGATAAATCCCACGTCCTCTTTTTCCCCGTTCGGTGCCCTCATTTTCGTCCGATTGCGAGATGTGCGCCACGCTCCGATAGAGCTTGCCATATCGAGGCAAAAAGGCCAATATTTTTTGGCGCACTGAATTTATGAGATACCGCACATCGCAAGTGGCGAGCGCATTTTCCAATTCGTTCGCCTTGTCATTGCAGGGATGTAACAGCAAGCCGTTAGGCAGGTACAAAGAAGATGCTCTACCCTCGGGAGGCGCCGCCGCAGATTTTACAGTCGTTGCCGGATGGGGTATCAGATCCGTGGCCTTTGCTCTTTTTGTAGTAGCGGCAAGAGCTGTTATGTGTCTTGCCGGAGGAGGAACTAATCCAGTATTTAGGATTTTCGTTGCTAGCCCCTTGGACATCAGACTGCTGATCTGGCAGTGCTGCGTTCATGATCGGGGTCAGCGAGCCAATAAGAAGACAGAGCAGGAAGGAAAAAGTTTTCACAGGTGGAGCGAATAATTGGTGGAGAGTATTACACGTTGAGCAAACTGTATGGTCAATTTGTTCGGCGGGTAAAGGAGGAAGGAACCTCCCTATGTCCTCTATACCACACCGCTGTTTGTAGTGCGAGAAAAAATAGCACTATTTTTTGCTTGCCTTCGTGTGGCTAGAATGGGCACAATGATTCAGCTCTACTACCCAAAAATGAAAAAGAAAGTTTTGATCATATCATCCAGTGCGCGGAAGGGAGGCAACTCAGACACCTTGTGCGATGCCTATGCGGAAGGAGCGAGGAGCGCCGGTCATGACGTGGAGAAGGTACGCCTCGCAAAGCTGCACATAGAACCTTGCCTGGGTTGCTACGCGTGCGAGAAGTCCGGGCTGTGCGCTCAGAAAGACGACATGGCGGCGCTGCTGCCGAAGTTGAAAGAAGCCGATGTCATTGTGTTGGCAAGTCCGGTTTATTTTTACACGATCTGCGGACGGTTGAAAAACTTTATTGATCGCACACTGCCTCTCTACCCCTACGAAGGGTTTGCCGGCAAAAAATGGCAGTTGATCATTTCTGCTGCAGAGGATGAAAAGGCCAACATGCAGCATGCCGTGGGAGACTTCATGGGCTTTATGGAGTGTATGGAGGAGCCGGTCATCCCCGAGCCTGTCTATGGGATTGGAGCTTGGCAGATGGGCGACATCAGGCATAAACCAGAAATCCTCGAACAGGCGCGTCGAGCCGGGGAAAACGCGTAATTGTGTGATGAACAGACTCGTTGAAATTGTGTTCAGTCCCACCGGCGGGACAGCTGCTGTTGCAAAGGTTCTTAGCGAGCACTTGGGCGAACAGGTCAGGAAAATCGACCTTGCCGATGCACACGCTGATTTTTCTCAGGAAAATGTCGCCGAGGATGAGGTGGCAGTAATCGCAGCTCCTTCATTCCATTGTTCGAAAGTATGCCACGGGACGTCCCGATGATGAGGGCAGGGTGCGGTTATCGCAAATTGGCCGGGAGATTGCTGAGCGACTTCGAGTAAATGCCACTTCCGGGGGGGCTGGTTCTCCCGGTGAATCGCCCGTATAAAAAAGAGTTTTCCATGAGTCTCGCGCCAGTGGCCAATTCTGCCTGCACCGGCTGCGGCATTTGCGCTGAGAAATGCCCGGCTCAAGCTATCAGCCACGCCGATCCGCGCGTGGTGGATAAATCGCAATGCATCTCTTGCATGCGCTGTGTTTCTATTTGCCCGCACGCGGCGCGACATCCCAACCGTTTCATCGTCTGGATCGCCGGTCTCATGATCAAGAAAGCCTGCCGCAATCGTAAGACCCCCGAACTCTTTCTGTAACGGGTACGCTGTTTATCGGGCGTAACAATCGTCCTGAGTAAAATCCCATTCATTCCACGAGTCGAGGATTCGCCGGGTTTTGATATCAAAACTCCCAAAACCAACCTCCAAATTCAAAACGGTTCTTTTCGGTGGATGGACCGAGAAGAACCGTTGGTGATGCTCAGGATGAGCCGCTATTGCTTTTCTGCAGCGGCCTGAATCTTATCGGCGAAGGGATAGGTGCGCAGACCGATGACGCGGCCTTGTTCATCTACCTCGAAGCCGTAGTGGCGGTCGCCGATGCGGATATCGGTGATATAGCCCTTGTCGTTACGGGTGAGCCAGGCGTATTCCACGTTGAAGTTCACAGTTGCGGGGTTGCCGGAGGCCCAGGGATGGAACATGGGAAGCTTGTTCTGACCGGCAGAGAGGACATCCAGAAAGAAGACAACCTCGTTGATGTTGGACTTGTAGCCCTGCAGGTAGCGCAGAATGGCGCCAATGAGGCGGGACTCGGAGCGGGCCCAGTGGTGATTTGCCTGAGTAGCAAAGGTTTCTTGCTGAGAACCGAGGAACCAATCAATATCGCCGCGCATGAACACCTTGTTGCGGTAGGGGCACTTCTGCCAATACGCCTTCCAGGAGTCATCCCAGGTTTCATTCTTGCCATCCCACAGGCCGCGTTCCTTAAAGCGCGCCCTGGTGAGGTTGAGATCCCACCAGCCCGTTTCGTTGGCTACGATGTCGGAGTTGGTGCCGGCATTGGTAGCAGCGTAGAAATTCTGGTCGCCCCAGCGGCGTTTCAAGTCGTTAGCGGTGCGATTTTTCACGTAACCATCCAGTGAGTGGCACACCTCGTGGCTGAGCACAAAGGTGAAGTAGTCGCCACTCGCAGCGCCCTTAGCTCCGAAGCATTCCTCTGTCAATTTAACCATGTCTCCGTGCATTTCTGCAACGTTGCTGCCTACATCCGAGCAGAAGGTGTTCTTATTGGATTCAAAGATGTAGCACATGGCATCTCGGCCATCGTTGTAGTTCTGTCCGATGGAGATGTGGTCATCCGGGAAGAGGATGTGGGCGTGGTAGCGCAGCAAATCCCGTATTGCGCGCAGTTGCCCCTCGGTGCAGCGGTTGTTGTCTGCCAGGGGCATGCCACTGTCCAGATAAACCTCGCGGTCCAGTCCGGTCATGCCCAGGGCATCGGCTACGGCTTTACGGTGATTGGCGGAATCCGGCAGCAGGCGGCGGAGTACAACCCAGTTCATGGCGAAGATACCGGGAACATGGTGCATATTGCCGTAGCTGGTTACTTCGCCATTTTCCTTCTTCACCCAGGCGTCTTCAAGCACGCGGCGCTGCAGGAAGGGGTACTTCTTCACGTGAGCGGCGAGCATATTCCAGGCGGCCTGCCGCCTGGCGGGAGTGTTTTGTGCGACAGCCCAGCAAATCCAGTCGGCCATCAGATGGCGATAGCGCTTGAGGCCCTTTTGTCCATCAGCTTCGAGCACCTTGCCAAGGTCTTTTTCATGGCCCCTGTAGAGTTCCTTTTCAATGAGAGCCAGGTTGCCTGCCGAGGTGTCGGGATTCACGCCCAAAGCGCTTGCAAGCTCACTGCCGGCATTGCTACCCAGGATCATGTCCGGCGTTCCGTCATTGTCAAAATCTGCCACGGCCAGGTGGGCGCCGTTAAGGTTGCGCATAAACTTCTCGTGCGGTGGATTCTCCAGAGCAAGGTCCATGGAGGCGCCATCGGAAATGGTGGCTTTAGCGGGTTCGTTGATCCACGCGTGAAGCGTGCCCCAGTTAATGCCGTACAGGAGGTCGGTGCGACCGTCGTTATTGATATCGCCCACGCCGGGCGCCATGTTGTAGACGCGCAGGTGCACCACCTGTTTCTCCGGGGTAAAGCTGATGGCTACCATCTTCCTGGCGTCACCGGAAGTTTTGTTGTATTTTGCTTTACCCTTGAAATAGTAGAGGCCATCGTTGAACCCGGCTACAATATCCGGGGTTCCGTCCTGGTCATAGTCTACCAGCACAAAGTGGCGAGCGGGCAGTTTCATGGCTGCGCCGGTGGTATCGGTGACGGTGTCACCAATCTTCAGGGCTGGTTCGCTTTCACCCACAACTTCGGCTATAGACAGGGAACCATCAGGTTTGCGGATAATGAGCTTGCTATCCTCAAGCACTGCAGCGCCGTCCGTCTCAAAGTCGTCCTTCGTGGTGGTACGCAGCATCTGCGGCTTGGAGAAGAGAATTTTGCCGGGCTTGGATTCGTTGACGCTGTACCACAGGCGGGAATCTGCCTGAATAAGCAAATCAGGCTTTTTGCCACGCTTAATGACGATGGGGTTGCGGTGCTTCATCTGTTTGCCACTGGAGGCGGGAATTTCCGGCAGGGCGCCGAAATAGCGGAACTCACGCACGGGCGGAGCAACCACGTGGCGGCTGTCCTGCAGATACATGGTAGCTTTGGTGTAGCCACCGCGGTCATCCGTTACAATGACATCAAAAGATGTCTTACCTTTTTTCTTGAAGGATTTGCCGGGCGTGAAGGTGAAGGTGCCATCGCCGTTGCTTTTTACCTTGCCTCCCTTGGGCTGGGAATAGCTGGCCACGCGCAGCTTATCCTGGTCCACATCGTACGTAAATTGGTGCAGAATGCTGCCCGTTATGGAAGGCTTGGATTTCTCCACCAAATGAGTTTGGTCGAACACCTGGGGAGCGTGATTATCGTATAGTGCGGCAACAGTTTTAGCGGATACAGGCTTGTCGAAAATATGAATCTGATCCAATGCTGCATTGCCGGTGGCAATGGAGGTAAACTTGCCGGGGAGTTTGCCTGCGGGTGTGGTGCCGGTGGCTACTTCTTTACCATCTAAGTACAGAACAACCTTACCTGTTTCCTCATCGCGAGTAAAGACCACGTGGTGCCAATCCGTATCCGTGATGGCAGTGGGAGAAAAAACAATGTTTTTGCCCTTGACTCGCATGCCGATCTGCCCTTTTGCATTCATGACTCCCCACAGGGTGGAGGAGGTGGAGCCGATAACGCCGCGCCTGTTCGGTTCGCCGTACAGGCGGGTCCAGTAGGAGAAGGTCACCGATCCATTCAGACAGGGCAGCTCCTTCGTTGTGGTGAGCACACGCTCGGGGCCTATACCGGAACGCTGGCGACCCGATACCCAGGCCTCATTATCGGCCTGCTGCCCCTCATTCAGCAGCATATCATCAGCTTTGCCGGTCAGTTCAGAGGCTTTTGCTCCATCATACTTATACGGCATCGGCATATGGTGCCAATCGCGACCTTCGTCAAAGCTCCAGTGAGCCTTCAGAGCGGCAAAGTCGCTGCTCTGCGCAGCCGAAGCCGCACTGCAGGCCATAGCCAGCGCAGCCATGACCGAGCAAACAGATAAAATATTTCGTGCTTCCATACTCTACCCTGCCAGTATACCACACCTGTGCCGCGTTGCATAGTCTGTAATACCTCAAAAAAAAACGGTCACCCTGCGGCATAGCATTTTTGCCAGAATTTGCAGGACTTTGCCGGGAGTTGGGGGGATCAAATAACTCTTGCCTTCGCGGCCTTTCTTTCTTGTACCGGGAGGTTAGCGGGGAGTATTTTATTCTCCATGCAGAAAGCAACTTTGTTTTTCTTGTTTGTTTATATCGAACGGAATGTGTTCAATTTTGCTCCTCTGTTTTTGAGGCATCAAGCTTTCGGAGAATCTTTTTTCCCCGCTTTGAGCGACTTTTCGGTGACTTTATTTTTGAGGCAATACGATCCCGGGAATTTATACGGGAGACGAGAAATTTGACTGGACAAAGAGAAAAACGCTCGCTATACTGCATCGCACATCAGCCAATGGCAGGGTAGCTCAGTGGTAGAGCAGAGGACTCATAAGCCTTTGGTCGGGTGTTCAAATCACCTCCCTGCTACTTACTTTAAAGGTGTCCTCTGCAGAAAACGGCGGAGGACGCTTTTTTGTACTTGTCAGGGAAGAAAGGGGCGTGTTAGGATAGGGAAACTCTACTGAAATATGGCGGATACAACATTGATTTATCATCAATTTGAGGATATGCTGTGGGTGCGCTGCAACGGTCGAGGCTGCTTCGTTAACAGTCCTCTGCTGAAGGGGGTGTGCGATGAGTATTTGAAGGCCGGAGGGAGCAGGATTGTGGTGGATTTAGAGATGTGCCCCGGAGTGGATAGCACCTTCATGGGGACCCTGGCCGGGGTGGCAAAGAGGTGCGCTGCTGCGGGGGGCAGGGTAGAGGTGGCGTCTCCATCAATCCGTGCACGGGAGTCTATGGAAAGTCTCGGGCTGGACATGCTGCTGGAAATAGATCCAGTCGGGGCGGAGTGGCGCGGCGAGCTTGCGGAGCGGCGGGCAGTGCTGCAAGCTGAGCCGCAGGTACCGGAAGCACCGGATGGAGTGATGGATGAAACGGGGCGTACGCGCCACGTACTGGAGGCGCACAACACACTGCGATCTATGAGCACTAAAAATGATACTACCTTCGGTTATGTGTGCGAGACTCTGGAGAAAGATTTGATACGGCACGAACAGCAACATGGTGAAGCGTAGTCAGACTGTGCTGAGGGCCGCAGAATTGTACCAGCGCTTGCTCGCGGAGGTGTACGGGAGTCATGATTTGGAAGCAACGGAAAAGGAGCTGGTGGGAGGGGAGGCAGGAAATGAGGGAGAGGGATTAAGTGAGATTACAGTGCAGCAGTTGTGGGCAGCCGGTTTGCTCGGAACCACCGGGGAGACGACGCAGCACCGTTTTGTGAATATTGTGGAGGGAGGGGAATGGAATCATGGAGCCGGACCGGATTTTTTGATGGCCGAGATAGAGATCGACGGCAAGACAGTGCGCGGGGATATAGAGATCGACCCTCAGGCGCAAGACTGGGAACGCCACGGACACGGTGCGAATGCTAATTTCAATCGCGTGGTGCTGCATATCGTGCTCTCTCCGCCGCCTGCGGGATGGTACACGCGCACGGAACAACACAGGGAAGTGCCGATACTCTATCTGAGCCCGGAACGTGTACAGGAGGCACTGGGCAGGATGCGGCGTCAAGGATGTTGTGATGTGCGCCCGGCAAATCCGTGTCGCTATCCGCTGGCGGAGATGAAGACGAAAGACATCGTTGACCTGCTGCAAGCTGTGGCATCTTATCGTATCCTGTGTAAGCGTAAGCGCTTTCATCACAAAGTGGAGGCACTTGGATGGCGCCAGGCATGGTACGAGGCGTGGGCGGAAACGCTGGGATACAGCGCGAACAAGGAACAGATGGTGATGCTGGCGCGCCGTGCCCCGCTGAATTCGCTGAGGCAACGGAGTGAGGCGATGCTGTTGGGCGTGGCAGGTTTTTTACAGCCATTGTTTCCTGCCGACGCAGATGCCGAAGCACGAGAGTACTACCGGAAGTTGTGGGATGAATGGTGGAGACTGCAGTCGTTTTTCGGGATAGAAGCGAGCCGTTTTCCGACATGGAATTACACGGGGGTGAGACCGGTGAATCATCCGCAACGACGCGTAGCGGCACTGGCGGTGAGTGTGCAGCGCTGGCGCACAATCAGTCCTCTCCTGAATGCAGAAAATCTTCCTGAGCTCTGTCGGGTTCTCACCGGTCTCCGGCATGAATTCTGGGATCGCCGTTGCACAATCAGTTCTCCGCCTATGCAACGACGAGTAGCTCTCGTGGGACAGCAGCGTGTTAACGCTTTCTTGAGCAATTATGTATTAGTGGAGGATGCAAGCGAGCTGGCGTGGTCCGCTTATCTGCGATTGCCCGCAGGAGCGGCAAGCAGGCGGGTGTTGAATACCTCGCGTGAGCTTTTCGGAGAGAGAACCGACTTGACCGAATTGCTGAGGAGCGAGTACGTGCACCAGGCTATTCTGCAAATTGCAAGCGATTTCTGTACGCAAAATTCGTGCCGAGACTGTGTTTTCCCTGAGCAGCTCAGGAATTGGAAATCAAAATATTAAGCAATCGCTTCATGGTAAACGTATTAGGAAATACGTTTACCAAAGAATGAAACGAATTTGAAGTGGAAAGTGGGAAGAATGCACGCTTACTCGAGGATTTGCGGGGCGTTGGCGGAGGTGGTGGGCAGGAGCGTGGGTGGTGATTAGTTAGGAAGGCTTTTTGGTTGCAATGCCGTGTTATTGGTTTAGCTTCCTACAAAGCTTTTTGGACAGACCTGGCCTATACTTTTGCCCACCACCTCAGCTGTTGCCTCGCAGTTTCCGAGCTTTTGGTTCGCCGGCTCATACATCCCTTAAATGCGTTTGCGCTAGCGACTACTTGCCAAGGGAGGAGGAGTGTGATATACTGCGGGTACTATGTTGAAAGGGATATCGCCGGTCGTGTCGCCCGAGTTGTTGAAAATACTGGCCGAAATGGGACATGGAGATGAGATCGTGATTTCTGATGCACATTTTCCGGCTCACACGATGAACAACCGTGTGGTGCGGGCGGACGGCGTGGAAGCTGCGACTCTGCTGGCAGGGATAATTCCTTTGTTAGAATTGGATTCGTATGCAACACCTGTGGTGATGATGGAGGCAGTAAAAGGAGACGAACTTGATCCGTCGGTGGAAATGAAATACCGTGCAGCTATGGGATATGAAGGGGAAATTGAGCGCATGGCACGATATGCCTTTTACGAGCGAGCGAAGAGAGCCTACGCTGTGATCATCAGCGGGGAGACTGCGAAGTACGGCAATATCATTCTAAAAAAAGGGGTTACACCCACATGTTAAAAAACCATGTATCGCATTTGCAAAACCATTGAACTGGAGAGCGGGCACCTGCTTTCAAAGCATACCGGAAATTGCCAATTTCCACATGGACACACGCGAAGTGTGGAAGTGGTGCTTGTTGCCGATAGTCTGGATGAAAACGACATGGTAGCGGATTTCAAGGTTGTGCATGAGATTTTGGATGGAGTGCTTGGAAAGTTCGATCACGCGTTGTGTATGAACACTGAAGACCCGAACTATGCCACTTTTTGCAAAGCGTATGGTGAACGCATCATTCCTTTTCCCCATAGCGATCCTACGAGTGAAGCGATGGCAGCCATGGTATTCCGATGCGTGAAGGAAGCTCTGGCACACGCAGCAGAAGACACGGGAGAGCGCCGCTCTGTGCGCCGTTGTGTACGATTGGAGCGTACGCGAGTGTGGGAGACGAGCTCAACCTGGGCTGAATATTTCGAATAAGGCGAGGATTACGTTCGAGGGAAAACGTGATCCTCACCGTAGCCGAACTTCTCTGCGACGTAATCGACATCCTTGTCTCCGCGCCCGGAGCAGTTCACGAGGATAGCGCCTGTTTTCATCTCCCGAGCCTTTTTCATGGCGAAGGCAATGGCATGGGAACTTTCCAAGGCAGGAATAATTCCCTCGTAACGGGAAAGCTTAAAAAAGGCATCAATTGCTTCCTCATCCGTGGCACTCACGTATTTCACACGCCCCAAATCGCGCAGGTAGGCATGCTCCGGGCCGACAGAGGGGTAATCCAATCCGCTGGCGACGGAATAAACCGGGGCGGGATCGCCATTTGAATCTTTTAGCATCACGCTGTTGAAGCCATGCATCACTCCCTCGGAGCCGTAGCTCATGGAGGCAGCATGGTCGCCAAGCTTCTCTCCGCGGCCAAGGGGCTCTACGCCGTAAATATCTACGGGATCATCGAGAAATGCGGGAAACATACCCATCGCATTCGAGCCGCCGCCAACACAGGCGCAGACAATATCGGGCAGGATCCCCGTCATCTCGACAAACTGTTCTCGCGCTTCCTGCCCCACGACCATCTGGAAATCACGCACCATCATTGGGAATGGATGGGGACCCACAACGGAGCCGATACAATAAATAGCAGTCTTGTAATCGCGAAGGTAGGCCTCGAAAGCGGAATCCACCGCTTCCTTCAGCGTGCGCAACCCATGCTTCACGCAGATCACATGAGCACCCAGCATTTTCATGCGAGTCACATTCGGCGCTTGTTTTGCAATATCCACCTCACCCATGTGCACCTCGCACTCCAGGCCAAAGTACGCTGCTGCTGTGGCCAGGGCGACGCCGTGCTGGCCAGCACCGGTCTCGGCTATTATTTTAGTTTTGCCCATGAATTTGGCAAGCAGCCCCTCCCCCATACAGTGGTTAAGTTTGTGGGCACCGGTATGGTTTAGGTCTTCGCGTTTGAGGTAAATCTGCGCACCTCCGTTGAGGCGCGACAGACGCTCACAGTGATAGACCGGAGTTGGGCGCCCCTGGAACTGTTTTCGTATGCGGCGCAATTCACTGATGAATTGGGCTGAATAGCAAATACTGCGGTAAGCCTCAGTAATTTCCTTGAAAGCGGGTTCCAATTCCGGCGGCAGGTAGGCCCCACCATATTTTCCGAAATAGCCACGAGCGTCCGGGTTGCGACGAAGGTAGGTGCGATAATCCATGGACCCTACTCTATCACATTGCCTTCTCTCTTGGCAAGCAGCTTGCGACGAATGTACCGAATTTATTGCACTTGGGGAAAGGACGCATCTGCCGCGCGCAGGGAGGGAAGAGCCCGCAGAGCAATAGAGTGGCTGAACCAAAGGAAAGTACGAAGTGGAAAGAATGCGCGCTAGCGCGCGGATTTGCTCTGGCGATGCTGTGAATTGACTTGCGCCCGTGTGGGGAAAAATGATAGTATGTCGGGTACGATGCCCGAGCAAACACAACCTGACAACAGCCAATTTGTGGCAGAATACGCAACGGTGCAATCTATTTTTATACGCCAACGCAACTGCTTGTTGTTGCGCGGTGATTTCACTCCGCTTTTTGTGGGATATTATTTGCACCTGATGCAACACGGGTTACACAATAGGAAGGAGGAAGATGTTCTTCTCAAACAGTTGCTTGCTTACTTCACGCTCTACCTTGTGTCGCGTCCGTGGAAGGAACACCATGCCTGGACTTACAATGTGCCGGGGGGGCACCCGGCGAACTATTTTGTGGCAGGTTCCTCTCTGACAGAGGATGTTGTGGGGCGAGTATTCACCGAGAATGTTCGGGATGGGGAAACAAGCATGCTGTACGCACAAAACATTTGCGCCAACCGAGATACGCAGACTTCTGTTATTCCTCTGTCGGGGATGGATGCAGCAGGCTGGGTCGAAGGTTTTTTCCAGCGTAGCGAGCAGCGGCAGGCGCGGGCCTTCTGCTGTCGAGGAGATGAGTATGCATTGGTCACCGCTGAACCGGATGCAGACTTTGACTGGCTCACAGAGCTTACGACGGAACAAGTTGCAAATATTGACAACACGGAACAAACCAGACTACTGGAAACGCGGCGCTTTACTTTCCGGTGCGGGTGTTCTTTGGAGCGTATTTTACCGACTATCCGCACTATGCAGAAAGATTTCGCAGACCTTCTTTCAGAGCAGGGGTGTGTGCGCGTCGCGTGCCCACGCTGCGGAGCACACTACGACATCACCACCGAGATGCTTGCTGGTACCAACACCGGTCCTGACCACTGCCACTGAGAGGAGGGAAAGGAGAAGGAGGGAGCCAATTTGAAGTACGAAGTTGGAAATCAGCGCGCTCACGTGCGTTTCTGCGGAGCAATAGCATGGATGAATTTCGGGGGCATAGGGGAGGGATGGTTAGAAAGGTTTGCGGAGGACTAAGCCGAGGATGCAGCTCTGCATAACCACGAATCCTTCCGGCTAGTCACCGCTTACGCCATGGCCACCACCTCAGCTGTCGCTTCGCAGTTTCCGAGCCTTTAGTTCGCCAGCATTTCGCGTATAGTTCCACACGGGGATTACAATTCGTGCTGGTCAAAGGAGGGGGGAAGGTGTATAATCCCGGCGCGATGCTGAATGACGGGTGGAACACGATTGAGCTGGAGAAAGAGGAGCAACCCATGGTGTTGCCGGAGGATCTTCGTGCCATGGCAGAGGAACTTGATCCGGACGATTTTGATGAGCCTGTGCAGGAATTTTTGAAGGAAGTCGAGAAGGGAGGAGCCCCGGAGACCATGCGGCGTGCGGCGACTCTGTTGCTCCAGGACGAGGTGGATTTTTCCCCGGAGCTGCGGGAGGCGGGGGTGGAGCCAGATGAAAAACTCATAGCGTTATTGCTGGCGACGGGGGCGGATGTTAACGCTCGCAATCCATACGGTGAACCGCCACTACATGTTGCAGCTCGTTACGGTTATTCCGGGATTGCGAAAATGCTTTTGGCAGCCGGGGCAAAGCGAGACTTGCGCAATTCCCGCGGGGAACTGGCGGTGAAACTTGCGACAGAACGTGAACTCATCGACCTTCTCATGCCCCCGGAGGAGGATGAAGAAGAGCAGGCGGGCAAGTGCCACTGCGGACATCACCACGACGGGGACCACGAATGCTGCTGCGGCGGGGAAGAAGAGCACTGCTGCTGCCACCATGAACATTAATACAAACCGGACAACTATGAGCAAGACACTGAGAATCGCCGTGCAATCCAAAGGTCGTCTGAATGAAGATACTATGCACCTGTTGGCAGAAACAGGCATTCGGATCGGTACGAGCAAGCGAACGCTACTGGTGGCAGCAAGCAATTTTCCCGTGGAAGTACTCTTCCTGCGCGATGACGATATCCCGGGTACTGTGGCGGATGGGACAGCGGATGTCGGAGTAGTAGGACTCAACGAGCTGGAGGAGCAGGGGGCGGATGCCGAGATTGTAGAAAATCTCGGCTTTGGGGAATGCCGTCTCTCCATTGCGGTGCCCAAACAGATGGATTACAGCGGTATTGCGTCTCTGGAGGGATGCCGCATCGCGACATCCTACCCCTCTATCCTGCGACGCTATTTGCAGGATCAGGGTGTGCAAGCAGATATTCACGTCATCTCCGGCTCGGTGGAAATCTCCACCGGAATCGGACTGGCGGATGCCATATTCGACATCGTGAGTTCCGGCTCTACGTTGGTGAGCAACAATCTCAAGGAGGAAGATGTTGTTTTGCGAAGTGAGGCGGTGCTCATTGCTCACCGCAAACTTGACTCAGAGAAAAAGGCTGTGCTTCAGGAGTTGCTTTTTCGTATCCGCGCGGTAATGGGGGCTGTCGGGAAGAAATACGTGTTGATGAATGCGCCACGGAAGTCGTTGGGAGCGATTCTCAGTGTGCTGCCGGGCATCAAGAGTCCGACGGTAATGCCATTGGCTCAGGAAGATTGGTGTAGCATTCACACTGTGCTGGATGAGAAACGTTTTTGGGAAATCATCGGGCGTTTGAAGGACGCCGGTGCCCAGGGAATTCTTGTACTACCCGTTGAGAGCATGGTACTCTGATCGTCTCTCGCATTGATCACTATGCAAGTTATCATCAATCCGGCGAAAGAAAAGCTCAACACTCTCACGCAGCGTCCTGCTCGAGATGCCACGTCTCTCTTTGGCACGGTGCGTCCGATAGTGGAGGCTGTGCGGGAGCGGGGTGATGCCGCTCTCCGAGAATTCAGTGAACGCTTTGACCACTGCGTTTTGCGGGAAATTCAGCTCAGCGAGCGTGAGATACGAGCAACGGGTCAACAAGTTTCCCCCGAACTTCGAGAGGCCATTCGCCTTGCACACGACAATATCCTGCGTTTCCACGCCGCGCAGCGCAGCAGGAGGATACAGGTGCAGACAGCTCCGGGCATCTTGTGTGAGCAGCGGACGCTGCCGATTGAGCGCGTAGGTCTCTATGTTCCGGGGGGGTCAGCGCCGCTCTTTTCCACGGTGCTGATGCTTGGCGTTCCGGCGCGTCTGGCAGGCTGCAAAGAAATTACCCTCTGCACACCGCCTGGGTTGGATGGGAGCGTACATCCTGCTATCGTATATGCTGCTTCTTTGTGCGGTGTTACACGCGTGTGCCGTGTGGGTGGGGCGCAAGCAATCGCTGCTCTTGCGTACGGTACAGAGAGTGTGCCGAAAGTGGATAAGATATTCGGCCCCGGGAATTCGTATGTGGTGGCGGCGAAACAGCTTGTGGGGCTATCGGGCGTCGCTATTGATATGCCGGCGGGACCGAGCGAAGTATTGGTATATGCGGATACATCCTGCCGACCGGAATTTGTGGCGGCAGATCTGCTCAGTCAGGCCGAGCACGGGCCGGACAGCCAGGTGGTGGTCGTGACCACGGAACAAGATGTTCTGGATCGCGTGTTGCAGGAAATGGAACGCCAGCTCGAGCAGCTTCCGCGCAAGAGAATCGCAGAACAAGCTCTCGCACACAGCATGGCTCTCCTTTTCCCGGATGAACAGGAGTCGATTGATTTCATCAACGCCTACGCGCCGGAGCATCTCGTACTTGCCGTGAAAAATTACCGTGCTGTAGCGGAGCGCACGACAAATGCCGGCTCGGTGTTTCTGGGGAATTACAGCTGCGAAAGTGCGGGAGACTACGCTTCCGGCACGAATCACACTCTGCCGACGCTTGGGTATTCTCGCGCTTACAGCTCATTGTGCCTCGATGGCTTCATGCGCAAGATGACGCTTCAGGAGCTGACCCCTCGCGGTATTTCCTCCATCGGGCGTTGCGTGGAACTCATGGCGCATGCCGAGCAGCTTGATGCCCACAAGGCTGCCATGTCTCTTCGCATCGCGGAAGCCGAGAAAATGCAGCAGGGTGCCGGTGCCGTGCAGGAAGAACAGAGAAATGAGCTCCTCGCCCTTGTACGTCCCTCCATTCGTTCCCTGAAACCTTACAGCAGCGCACGAGATGAATATTCCGGGCATAGTGCGCACATTTTTCTGGACGCTAACGAAAGTCCGTACAATTCGCCGTACAATCGCTACCCGGATCCTCTGCAGCGAGAATTGAAAGAAAAACTGGCGGAGCAACTCGGTGTGGGGGAGGATTCTATTTTTCTGGGTAACGGGAGCGATGAAGCGATCGACCTGATCTACCGCATCTTCTGCGAACCGGGGCAGCACAATGTCCTTGCGTCGGAACCTACTTACGGCATGTATTCCGTGTGCGCACACATTAACGGGGTGGAGTATCGCAGTGTATCGTTGGACGAAGCAGACTTCTCGTTCAGTGCAGAGAAGCTGCTTGCGGCAGCCGATGCCTGCACGCGTGTGATTTTTCTTTGCAGCCCGAACAATCCAACGGGCAACATGATTGATATCCGGGAGATTGAGGAAGTGCTCACTCGTTTTCCCGGCATCGTGGTAGTCGATGAAGCGTACATCGATTTTGCGCCGGAGGGAAGTCTGCTGCCGCGGCTGAAAGAGTACCCGCGACTCATCATTCTGCGCACTTTCTCGAAGGCATGGGCGAGTGCAGGGATTCGTCTCGGTATGGCGTTGGCGCGGCCGGATCTCATCACCTTTTTCAACCGCGTCAAGTACCCGTACAATGTCAATGCGCTTACGCAGCGCTACGCGCTCGATCTCCTGACTCAACGGGACGAGATGGATGCCAGGGTGCAGAGTATTTTGTCGCAGCGGGAACGAATGAGAGCAGAGCTGGAATCATTGCGACTTTGCCAACGTGTGTTCCCGAGTGCCGCAAACTTTTTGCTGGTGCGTGTGAGCGACGCGCAGGGGATCTATGATGCGCTCGTGGAGCGCGGCATCATCGTGCGCAATCGCAGTCGCATTGCTCTCTGCGCCGGGTGTCTGCGCATCACCATAGGCAGCTCTCAGGAAAATGACGAGCTGCTCGCTGCGTTGAATGATTTGGATAAGACCGTTTTCTCTCCCTCTGACGCCTCATGAAAAAAATTCTCTTTATCGATCGTGATGGCACCCTCGTGCGCGAGCCTGCGGATGAGCAGTTGGATCGTCTGGAAAAGCTTGCCTTCATGCCGAGAGTTTTCCATGCGCTCTCGCTCATTCGCGAGTGCACGGACTACCGTTTTGTGATGGTCACCAATCAGGATGGCCTTGGCACGCCGTCTTTTCCCGAGGAGGATTTCCGGCCGGTGCAAAATCTTATTCTCGACACCCTGCGCGGCGAGGGGATTGAATTTGATGCCATCCACATAGATCGCCATTTTCCCCAGGACAACGCGCCGACGCGCAAACCCGGCACCGGCATGCTTAAGCAGTACATGGATGGCAGTTGCGACCTGGAGCACTCGTACGTTATCGGCGACCGGGAAACAGATGAGCAGCTCGCAAAAAATTTGGGCTGTCGCTTTCTTGGTATCAGTTCGGAATTCGGATGGGACAAAGTGGCAGAGGTGGTCATCGCAGGGGAACGCCTAACGGAGGTGCACTGCCGGACGAAAGAGACGGATGTGCTCGTGCAGTTGGATTTGGATCGTCCGGGCAAGGGCAGTGTCAGCACCGGTCTTCCTTTTCTCGATCACATGCTTGAGCAGCTTCTGCATCACGGAGGAATTTCGCTCACCATCCGCGCTGACGGTGACACGCAAGTGGATGAGCACCACACGATGGAGGACACAGCTCTGGCGCTCGGAGAATGCCTGCGGCGCGCATTGGGTGAAAAGATCGGCATTGCTCGCTACGGGTATTGCCTGCCGATGGATGATTGCCTCTGCCGTGTGGCGTTGGACTTCGGAGGACGTCCATGGCTGCAGTGGGATGTGAGGTTCCGGCACGACACGATCGGCGGTATACCTTCGGAGATGTTCTTCCATTTCTTCAAAAGCCTGAGCGACGCGGCCCACATGAACCTGAGCGTACAGGCGAGTGGGGAGAACGACCATCACCGCATCGAGTCTGTCTTCAAGGCTTTTGCCCGAGCCCTTCGTATGGCGGTACAAAGGGACGTTCGCCACCTCGTGCTTCCCTCCAGCAAGGGGGCTCTCTGACTTTTTCACCCTCCCATCTATCCATGAATATAGCGGTCATCAACTACGACGCGGGAAACATCCGCTCAGTGGTGAATGCGCTGCGCCGCGTTGGAGCGGATCCCCTACTCACGGATGATCCGGAGAAGATCAGAGCGGCGGATCGGGTAGTACTGCCGGGCCAGGGAGAAGCGGGGCACACGATGGCATCTCTACGGCAGAAGGGATTGGCGGATCTCGTGTGTTGTCTCAGGCAGCCGGTACTCGGCATCTGTATAGGTCAACAGCTTTTCTGCGAGTACTCAGAAGAAGGAGATACAGCCTGCCTTGGTCTTTTCCCCGGTGTGCGAGCGCGACGCTTTTCTTCTCTCTGGCCCGCTGCGCCGCAGAAGATCCCGCACATCGGGTGGAATACCGTTCACTCTCTGCGCTCTCCTCTCTTCGACGGTATTTCTGAGGGATCATTCATGTATTTCATCCATAGTTTTTGCTGCGTTTCACCCCATTCTCCGTTCACTGTTGCAACGACGGAATACGGTGGAGTGACCTTCTGCTCTGCCCTGAAGAAGGACAATTTTTACGCTGTGCAATTTCACCCGGAAAAGAGCGGCTCCTCTGGCGAGCGCCTCCTCTCCAACTTCCTTCGTCTCTCATGATCGAACTCATCCCCGCCATCGACATCATCGATGGTCGCTGCGTGCGACTGTCAAAGGGGAATTATGACGCGTGTACCAGATATTCCGACAACCCGGCTGAGGTTGCGCAACAATTTGAACAACTAGGCATAAGGCGATTACATGTCGTGGATCTCGATGGTGCGAAGGAAAAGCATTGCGTCAATCTGCCGGTTTTGGAGAAGATATGTGCCGCCACAGATCTTGAAGTAGATTTCGGCGGAGGCATCAAGAGCGAGCAGGATTTGCTCTCCGTTTTCTCTGCCGGCGCCGCTATGGTCACTATCGGCAGTGTAGCCGCTACACAACCGGAGCTTGTCGATAATTGGATCTTCTCCCACGGAGCAGATCGCTTCATCCTGGGAGCCGATATGAGCAACGGTCGTATTCGCACTCATGGCTGGCTTCGGGAAAGTGGGATAAGTCTTGCAGATTTTATGGCCCGCTTTATCGAGAAAGGCATTTCGCGCGTGCTCTGCACAGATATCTCAAGGGACGGCATGCTCAGTGGACCAAATATCGAACTCTATCGCAGTCTCATGAAGCGATTTCCGGGGTGTCATCTCATTGCCAGCGGGGGAGTAAGCTGTGCGCAGGATATCATAGAGCTGCAAAAATTCGGCATCCCGGCCGTGGTTTTCGGAAAGGCTTTTTACGAGGGGCATCTCGACCTGCCAACTCTCATTCAGCAACTCTCAACCCTATCTCCCAACGCATGTTAGCCAAACGCATCATTCCCTGCCTTGATGTGAAGGACGGTCGCACTGTAAAGGGTACCTGCTTTGTGAATCTCCGGGAAGCGGGTGATCCGGTGGAGTTGGGCAAATCTTACAGCGAACAGGGAGCGGATGAACTCGTGTACCTCGATATTACCGCGAGTCATGAAGGACGCCGTACTTTTACCAAACTGGTCAGCCATATTGCAGCTGAAATTTCGATTCCCTTCACTGTGGGCGGCGGCGTGTCCGGCGTGGAGGATGTGGCACGCCTGCTGGATGCGGGGGCCGACAAGGTGAGTGTGAATTCTGCGGCTCTGCGTGATCCGTCCATTATTGATTCTATAGCCGGGCGCTTCGGTAGCCAGGTCTGTGTGGTGGCGATCGATGCGCGCTGCGAAAAGAACGGAGAGTGGCAGTGTTACGCAAATGGCGGACGCATCCCGGTGGCACGCGATCTTTTTTTATGGGCAGCAGAAGCGGCAAATCGTGGGGCGGGGGAGATCCTCTTTACCTCGATGAACCACGACGGATCGCGCAAGGGTTTTGCTAATGATGCCCTGGCCCGGCTGGCGGATTCGCTGCCCATCCCGGTGATTGCCAGCGGCGGCGCGGGTTGCATGCAGGACTTTGCTGATGCCTTTTCTATCGGTCATGCGGATGCAGCATTGGCAGCCGGTGTTTTTCACTTCGGTGAGATTGCACTTCCCGAACTCAAGATCTTCCTGCAAAAACAAGGAATACCCACTCGAATTTCCCCTACATTTCATGAATAATTCCATTGATTTCGACAAAGGTAATGGGCTCGTTCCTGCCATCGTGCAAGATGCTGATACTCGCCGTGTGCTGATGCTTGGCTATATGAACCGGGAGGCCTACGAGAAGACACTTAAAACGCAATTAGTGACGTTCTTCAGCCGCTCTCGGCAATGCCTCTGGACCAAAGGAGAAAGCAGCGGCAACCGGTTACACCTCGTGCAAGTGTTGGTGGATTGTGACGCAGATGCTCTGCTGATCCTGGCGCATCCGGACGGTCCTACCTGCCACACCGGAACGGATACTTGCTGGGGGCAGACAAATGAACAGAATCCTTTGCTTTTCCTGGCTGAGTTACAAGATTTTATCGATAGGCGCCGCGAGGAAATGCCGGAAGGTTCTTACACGACATCCCTTTTCCGAGACGGTACCAAACGCATGGCGCAGAAGGTTGGAGAAGAAGCGCTTGAGGCCGTGATTGAGGCGGTTGGTGGGGATGATGAACGTCTCCTTTACGAGGCCTCCGATATGTTCTATCACCTCATCGTGTTGCTTTCTTCCAAACACCTTCGCATTGAACAGGTTGCCCGAGAACTCATTTGTCGCCACAAACCCGGCTGGAAAAAACACTGACGCGCGTTGACTCGTTGCGCTGTTTTCAATCGTCAGTCTCGCTGTACAACCTTCCGCATGGCGTCCGCACGCGGACGGATAATTCGGAATTTTTTATGCTCTCAGAGCGTGATAAAAAAGGAGACGAGGTGCGAGAATATCTCACCTCGTCTCCCTGTGGAAAGGAAAGAAGAACTTCTCTTCAGTAATTCTGAGGAAGCTGTTGGAAGTACGCCTGCGAGTGGGCGCACACCGGGCACACCTCCGGCGCCTTCTTGCCAACGACGATATGCCCACAGTTGATGCACTGCCAGATGCAGTCACCATCGCGACTGAAGACGAGCTCGCCCTCAATATTCGCCAGAAGTTTGCGATAGCGCTCCTCGTGGGCTTTCTCAATGGCTCCGACGCCGTCGAAAAGAGCGGCGATATCGTCAAATCCTTCCTCTCGCGCTTCGGCGGCAAAGGTTTTGTACATGTCGGTCCATTCGTAATTCTCGCCACTGGCCGCGTCTTTCAGGTTCTCCACGGTAGAGGGAATCCCATCGTGCAGAAGCTTGAACCAAATCTTGGCGTGTTCCTTTTCATTGTGCGCAGTCTCTTCAAAAAGCTGAGCGATCTGCACATAGCCGTCTTTTTTTGCCTTGGAGGCATAGTAGAGGTACTTGGTGTGAGCCTGGGACTCGCCGGCAAAGGCCGTAGCGAGGTTAGCCGCTGTCTTGGTTCCTTGCAATTTACTCATGATAGATATGCTTGAATACCCCTGCATCCTACCATATTTTCCAGCCGGCGCAAGCCCTTTTTCGCAGGACAAACAAATCTGTCGAAGTACAAATCACGAAGGACGAATCTGGAAATCAGCGCGCTAGCTCGCGTTTCTGCAGAGCTTTAGCTGAGGCAAATTTTGGAACACAGCGTGGGGGAAATAGAAAGGGAGAGTGAGCAGCGGAGCGGTGGCAGAGGCGAATCTGGGAAAAGCAAGTCAGGTGATATCAGTAACTTTGCACGAGTTCTCTCGTGCGCTCTCGCACCTTTGCCACGCGGGCCTGGAGCTGCTGCTTGTAGAGCTCAAGATCCGGGAGGTCGCGTTGGGCGACGCCGGAGATGACAGCAGCCTGCGCGATGGCGGGGCAGAGGAAGGTGATCATGCGTGGGTCGAAGGGCTTGGGGATCACGTAGTCGTGTCCGAATTCCAATGGTACGCCACCGTTGGCGTCGATGACCTCCTGCGGCACCGGGCAGCGGGCGAGATCTGCCAATGCCCGTGCGGCGGCAATCTTCATGGCTTCACTGATGCCGGTGGCCTGCATATCCAGGGCGGCACGGAAGATATACGGGAAACAGCTTACATTGTTCACCTGATTCGGCCAATCACTGCGCCCGGAGCCCATGATGCAGTCCGGTCGAGCTTCTTTCGCTTCGTGGTACGTGATCTCCGGGTCAGGGTTGGCGCAGGCGAAGATAATGGGGTTGGGAGCCATGCTCGCCACCATTTCGGGCTTGAGCAATCCCTTTTTCGAGAGCCCCAGAAACACGTCCGCCCCCTGCAATGCGACCTCCAGCGTGCAGTCCTCGCTCTGGGCGAACATGGCCTTGGTGGGATGCAGGTCGAGGCGGCCGGTGTGGATGAGACCCTTGGAGTCGAACATGTAGATGTTTTCACGACGAATGCCCAACGCCATGTAGAATTTTGCGCAGGCGATGCCGGCAGCCCCCGCGCCGCAGACCACGCACTTCATTTCCTGCAGCAGGCGCCCGGTCAGGTGCGCGGCATTCAGCAGAGCCGCGCCGGAAATGACCGCCGTGCCGTGCTGGTCATCGTGGAAGACCGGGATGTTCATCTCCTCGCGCAGGCGCTGCTCCACGATAAAGCACTCGGGGGCCTTGATGTCCTCCAGATTGATCGCGCCGAAGGTGGGCTCCATGGTTTTGATCACCTCGATGAGCGTCTCGGGCTTCGTCACATCCAGCTCGATATCGACGACGTCCACATCCGCATAAATTTTGAAGAGCAACCCCTTGCCCTCCATCACAGGCTTGGCCGCCCGGGCGCCGATATTCCCGAGTCCCAGCACGGCGGTGCCATTGCTGATGACTCCCACGAGATTGCTGCGTCCGGTGTACTTGGCGGCGGCGGCAGGATCCGCCTTGATGGCGCGACAAGGCTCCGCCACTCCCGGAGAGTACGCCAGGGTCAGGTCATCGATGGTAAAGCATGACTTGCAGGGGAGAACCTCCAGCTTGCCCGGACGCGGCTGCTCGTGGTATTGAAGCGCTTGCTGTGCTAAAGAGTCACTCATCATAGGTTGCGCCACATTATAGCGATGAAAAAGCATTTGGCAAGGGGAATTCCCCATGGTGCGCAGATTTGAGAGCCTTTATTCCCGATTCACCCGCCGCGAAAAGACAGAGAGCGGCAGAACATCAACGGCAGACGGAGAGAGGGGAACGAGCCATGCGTCTCTGGTAGAACAGGCACGCCCCAATGATGAAAAGGGCTGTGAGACCGAGGCTGACGGGGTAAACCGCCATGATGCAGGAGAAGGTGGGGTAGATGGGGAAGACGACATAGACCCAGAAGAAACGCGTGCCGCAGACACAGCCGAGCACGCATAAAGCCGGGGCAAGGCTGAGACCGAAGCCGCGCAGGTAGCCGGTGAAGGCCTCGATGAAGACTGAGAAAATATGCGCGATGAGGATATAACGCAGGCGGATCATGCCGATGCTGACGACTTCCGCATCCGGATTGAAGAGCGAGAGGAACTCCTCCCCGCAGGAGAGCATCAGCCAGGCTGCGGAGCCGAGAAGAACCCCGCTGAAAGCGATCGAGGTCCAGAGGGTGCGGTGGCAGCGGCGGATCTGGTTTGCACCGTAATTCTGGCCGACGATGGTGGTGCAGGCCTGACCGAAGGAGCTTGTGATGCAGTAGGTGAAGACCTCCAGGTTGTACGCGGCGGCAGAGGCTGCCATGACAACGGTGTTGAGAGAATTGATGGCAAACTGCACGCAGATATTGGAGATGGAGAAGACCATGCCCTGCACGCCGGCGGGGATGCCGATGCGCAGGATTTCGCGCAGGCTGGCGGCGTCAACGCGCAGGTGGCGCCACTCAAGCTTCACGCAGCCTCTCCCGCGGCAGAGGAGGAGACCGAGGACGGCGGCGCTGGCGGCATTGGACGCTACGGTGGCGATGGCCACCCCGTCCACTGAGCGTTTCAGGACCAGCACAAAGAACAGGTTGAGCAGCACATTCAACACTCCCGAGCAAGCGAGCACGATGAGCGGCGTGCGCGTGTCGCCCATGCTGCGGAAGATGGCCTCCTCAAAATTGTAGAGCAGAATAATCGGGAGACCGCAGAGGTAGATGCGCAGGTAGAGCTCCGCCGGCTCCAGCACATCCGCCGGCACTTGCATGACACTCAGGATGGGCTCCACAATCAGCTGACCCAGCAGGGCCATCCCCAGGCCGCCCAACACGCCGAGCACCACCCCTGTGTGCGCCGCTTTGCGGATGCCGTCGCGATCCCGGCGACCGATGCATTGGGCGATGAGAACGGTGGCGCCCAGGGCCGTGCCCACAAAAAAGCATACGAGAAGATTGATGATAGGGGTGTTGCTGCCTACGGCGGCCATGGCGGCGCGGGCGTGCCCGGCTCCTTCCACAAAACGCCCGACGACAGCGACATCCGCCGCGTTGAAGAGTTGCTGCAGCATGGAGGATGCCGCGAGGGGAAGGGCCAAGATCAGCAGCTTGTTCCAGATATGCCCGTGCAGCAAATCCGGCATGCGGCGCGCGCCGGGAAGGCGGGCATTGTCGGTCAAGGCCGCGGTTTGTTCCTGCCCGGGCATCAGGTATCCGCACCTCCTCCCTCCGCCTGTGGGGCGTTTAACAGGTGTTCCACGCGCGTACTCAGTTCCTCCCAGCGCGTGAAGAGTTCCTCTGTTTCGCGATCGATCTGTTGGTATTCCCCGGTGAGGCGGCGCAGAGCTTCGGCATCCTGCGTGATGGAGACATTCTCCAGCTCGGCGGTGATCTCCTTTTTGCGCGCTTCGTGCTTCGCGATGGCGGACTCCACCTCCTCAAGCTGCTTCTGGAGCGGGCGGATCACGCGGGAGATTCGTTCTCTCTCCTGCGCTCGCGTTCGCCGCGCTGTCTGGCGGTTTTTCGCGGAGGGGGGAGAGACCTGCTGCGCCGGGGAAGGGGTGGCATCCCTGCGTGCATCTGCCTCCACCTTTTCAAGGTACTGCGTCACATTCCCGTAGAAGAGGCGTGGGGAGCAACCGGGGCGGAACTCCAGCACCTTGTTCACGATGGGGTCGAGGAAGCTGCGATTGTGCGACACGATGCAGTAGCTGCCCGGGTATTCCGCCAGGGCTTGTTGCAAAATGTCCTGGCTCTGAAAATCGAGGTGGTTGGTCGGCTCATCCATGATGAGGAAATTGGCAGGATGCAGCAGCATGCATACCAGTGCCACGCGCGACTTCTCGCCGCCGGAGAGAACGCCGATCTTCTTGAACACGTCATCCCCCCGGAAGAGGAAACAACCGAGGATGTTGCGCGCCAACGGACGCGTTTCACGCGAGGCAGCCTGCTCCACGCACTCCAGCACAGTGAGCTCCGGGTTGAGCACATCCGCATGCGTCTGAGAGAAGAACGCCACCTTCGTGTGGTGCCCGAACTCCACGGTTCCGGCGTCCGGTTCTTCGGTGCGGGAGATGAGGCGGGTGAAGGTGGATTTGCCCGCGCCATTGACGCCGACGATAGCGATGCGGTCACCCTTCTCGATACGCAGGTCGTACTCGCTCAGCAGGTGGATCTCGCCGTATGATTTGGAGACCTTCTGCATGGTCACCACCGTCGCGCCGCCCGGAGGGGGAGGCGGGAAGTGAAAGTTCATCACCGCCTCTTCCTCATCCACCTCGATGAGTTCAATTTTGGCAAGCTGCTTGAGGCGACTCTGAGCCTGAGAGGCCTTGGTGGCCTTGTAGCGAAAGCGGTCGATGAAGGCTTGAGTTTTTTCGATTTCCCTGCGCTGGGCTTTGGCGGCGCGTTGCAGCGCTTCCCGCCGTGCGCGGCTCTCTTTCAGGTAGTAGCTGAAATTCCCGGCATATTCCTCGGCGCGTCCGTGGTGCAGGGCAATCGTGCGGTTCACCAGCGAATCCAGCAGGGCTACGTCGTGGGAGATGATGCAGATAGCTCCGCGGTAGCTGCGCAGGTATTGCTCCATCCAACGCTGACTCTGCAGATCCAGGTGGTTGGTCGGCTCGTCGAGCAGCAGCACCTCCGGCTCCTGCAGCAGCAGCTTTGCCAGCGCCAGACGCATCTGCCAACCACCGGAAAACTCACCGCAGTCGCGTCCGAAATCTGCCCCGGAAAAGCCCAGCCCCCGCAGGATTGTCTCCGCCCGCGGTTTGAGAGCACCGGCTCCCCTGTCGTGCAGCAGCAGCTCCAGCCGCCCTATTTCCTCGAGGATTTCCGCCTGGCGCGCGGCGTCTGAGGTAGTATTTTGCAGTTCTTCGGAGAGCTCCTCCACCTCCTCCCGCATCTTCGCGACGTCTCCCACGCTCCCGAGCAGCTCCTCCAGCAACGGGGAACCGGAGATATGGATGCCTTCCTGCGGCAGGTAGCCCACGCGCGTGTGCTTCGGCATGAGGATGTGTCCGTAATTCGGCTCCTGCTGCCCCACGATGCATTTCATCAGGGTGGACTTGCCGGCGCCATTTTTGCCTGCGAAGGCGACGCGATCCCCGCGCTCCACCACGAAGGAGAGCCCATCAAAAAGCACGCGCGCACCGAACTCGATGCGCAGGTCACTGACGGCTAATTCCATGTATCACTTGCCGCCCAACTTGGCATTCCAGCGGCTGATGTTGTCCGCCTGCTCTGCAAAGAGATCGGCGCAATCATCGTGGATCTCGATGCCGAGAATCTTGTCCCCCTGAGCAATGGCGTTTACCACAGCCTGATCTTTTTCGTCAAGCACCTCGCCGAAAATGGTATGCTTGCCGTTGAGCCATTCGGTAGGTACGTGAGTGATGAAAAACTGTGAGCCATTCGTCCCCTGACCGGTCCAGGTTCGTCCTGCATTTGCCATGGCCAGCAGCCCAGGCTTGGTGAATTTCAGACTTGGGATGCACTCGTCGTCAAACTGGTATCCGGGCCCCCCGCGTCCCGTTCCCTCCGGGTCGCCGCCCTGGATCATGAAGTCGGCAATCACGCGGTGAAAGGTCAGTCCATCGTAGAAACCGCGGGATGCCAGGTTCAGGAAACTTGCCGCCGTCATCGGTGTTTCGGAAGCAAAGACGGTTAAACGAATATCGCCCTTGCTTGTTTTCATCGTGATGTGTTTGTCTGTTGCCATGCCGCCATTCTACCACAGACGCATAGCTACAACAAGAACGAATTATGATGAAGTATGAAGCGCGAAGAACGAGATTAAGTGTATTGATATAGAATGATTTGTGCGCTTTTTCGGAACGGGAGCGGAGCCGAATTTCTGGGTATGGCGGTTGGGTGGTTAGAGAGGTTTTGTGAGGAGTTGAGCCGAGGATGCGGCTCTGCTTGTCCACAGAGCTTTCGAGCTGGTCACCACCTGCGCTATGGTCCTCCACCTCAGTTTCTGCTCCGCAGAAATACGCGTAGCGTCTTAACTATTAACTTCGTACTTTGTGCTTTGTACTTCGTGCTTCTCTCTGATGTATTTGCCGTGGTTCTGGTTGAAATGAGCTTGATTTTTCAGGAGGGTTTGTGTATGCTGCTCACGTGAGCTATCAGGTTTTTGCCAGGAAATATCGTCCCAGGACGTTTCAGGATGTGCTGGGACAGGATCATGTGGTGCGCACCTTGTGCAATGCCATTGAGCAAAAACGTTTGGCGCATGCCTATTTGTTTGTTGGACCGCGTGGGACGGGCAAAACTTCGACGGCGCGCATTTTTGCCAAAGCTTTGAATTGCAGTGGGGGACCGAGGGTGGATTTTGACCCGGAAGAAGATGTGTGCCGGGAGATAGCGGAGGGGCGGAGCCTGGATGTGCTGGAGATTGACGGCGCCTCCAACCGAGGAATCGACAATATTCGGGATTTGCGCGACAATGTGCAATTTACGCCGACGCGCGGGCAGTATCGCATCATCTACATCGATGAGGTCCACATGCTCACGAAGGAGTCCTTCAACGCTTTGCTGAAGACATTGGAGGAGCCGCCGGCGCACGTGATGTTTATTTTTGCGACCACGGAGCCGCACAAGATTCTGCCGACGATACTTTCGCGATGCCAGCGTTTTGATTTACGTCCGATACCGGCAGACATCATAGCTCGGCATCTTGTGAACATCGCGGCTAAGGAAGGGGTGGAGCTTAGCGAAGATGCCGCGTTCGCGATAGCAACCGTAGCGGATGGCGGTATGCGTGATGCGCAGTCGATGCTTGACCAGCTGGTAGCTTTTTGTGGGAATAAGATTGGGGAGCAGAACGTGAACGACATCTTTGGCGTGACGGGACGAGAAACCGTGGCGCGAGCGATAAGTTATCTGCTGGATCGGCAGCTGCCGAGTTTGTTGCACTTGGTGCACGAGTTGGCGGAGGCGGGGCGAGATATGGGGCAGTTTTTGGCAGAGATGATTGGAGGCGTTCGTGAATTGCTCATCGCCAAAGTGGCGCCGGAGGAGGAGAAAAACAACACCATGCCGTCGGCGTGGCGTAAACCTCTCATGGAGCATATCAACCGCACTCCGCTGGATAAAGTTATGAGCCTGATGGAGGCCCTTTCTGCCGCGCAGGAGCAGATGCGCTGGAGCACCAATAAACGCATGTACCTTGAGATAGGTCTTATCCAGGCGGTGCATCTGTTATCGCAGGTCAATATCAGCGATGTCATTCGTGCGTTGAACGGGGCTCCACTGCCTGAGACTCCGATTGCGACAACGGTGTTGCCATCCATTCCTCTGCCTTCGGCTGAGCCTGCTGGTCAACCGGAGGAGCAAGTGCCGAATCCTCAGATGGAAACAGCAGGTGTGGCGGACGAGGCCTCGGTTTCGGAGCCTCTCGAACCCATTAACGATGAGCCGCCCGACTTTGATGAGTCGGGGAAGAGCGACGCTATGACCGCCCGGGATTGGGAGGAACTACTCGCAGCAGCAAGGAAGGTAATTCCGCTGCGGATGGGGATGGTGGGGAACACCCTTTTTGTGGCAGAGGAAGACGGGCTTGTTACTGTCGGCATTCATCCGGCGGATACGGACACGCGGGATAGTCTGCTATCCGCATCTGTGCGGGAGGTTTTGCAGGGAGAGGCGGAAAAACGAGGACGCAAGATTAATCAGCTGCAGATTGTCACAGATGACACCGTACCGCCGCCGGTTGAGGAGGAAAAGAGTGCGCCTCCTACCGTCGCAACGAAGCCGGTCAAGAAAGAAAAGGGGAAGAGTGAGGCGACGAAGAAGGGAGCCGCGGCGTCTGTGCCGGAAGAGAAAGAGGTTTCCGGCGCTCTGCCGACTGAAGATTTTTACAAGGATCCACTCATTGAGAAGGCAATTAGTGAATTTCAGGCTCGTATTGTCGATTAACCTCTGCCCAGTTGTTTTACCATGAATTTCCAGAAACTCGTGAAACAAGCGCAGGCCATGCAGGCCGGAGTTGCCCAGTTGCACGCGCGTCTTGCCGAACAGCAGTTCTCTGCCGAAGCCGGCGGGGGCAAGGTGAAAGCCATTGCCAACGGCGCCGGTGAATTGATTTCCATCAGCATCGACCCTGCCGTGGTGGACCCCGAGGATGTCGAATTCCTCCAGACGTTGGTGCTCAAGGCTGTACAGGATGCGATAAAGCTTGCCAAGGATACGTCTGAGAACGAGATACGCAAGATGACCGGGGGCTTTGGTTTCCCGATGTAACAAAGAGTCTGCCGTACGCAATTCCATACAGGGCGTCGATTATGAACGTGAGGAGGTATAGCCGGGCGATATTAGTGGGCTTTCTGCTCTTGCAGCCCGTGTATGCGGAGGTTGTCACGCTTGGAAAGTATCCTGCCAGGATTCTCCCTGAGCAGGAGGGGATACTTACTTTCAATGCATCCGGTCTGGTGAGCGATCTTCTTCTCCCCGAAAATGGTCGTGCTGAAAAGGGGCAGGTGGTCGCGGTGATGGACAAAGAAAAAACTGAGGAAGAAAGGGAGGACATGGAGCTGCAGCTTGCGCGCGAGCGGCTCAACAAAAGGGATGAAATGCGCAAGTTGGAGGCACAGCGCAGTAAGCTGAATTTTTACCTGAGTCTCAATGAGAGAGAGCGAGTTTACGCCAAGGATTATACTCCCAGTCAGGAGGGCGAGGTGCCGGAGGATACACTGCGGGACATTGAAGAACGTGTTGTTTTACTGAGGAGAGAGCTGAAAACTCTGGAGCGGCGCCGACGGGCAGAGTTCGAGAAGAAGCATGAGAATCTCACCCTTCGGATGCCTTTCACCGGGAGGTTGCAGTACAACTTCGTTCTGCCGAAAGAAACAGGGAAGCCCTTTGAGTACACTCCGGGGATGGGGCAGAATTTTGCGACTGTATGTGATGATTCAGCCTTCTACATTGCGATAGAGATATCGGATGCCACGCTGGGAATGCTGGAGCCGAGCGCATTCAGCACGTCCATTAAACTTCCGGAGGGAAGGCAACTGAGGGGTACCTACTCTCACCGGCGTGTTGAACAAATTGGCGGCAGTCGATCGGACAAACTCATTTATTTTTTCAAGATGAGTGAGCAGGATTACGATACGGCGTATAGTATGCGGGGAAGTAACACGGAGGCTGTTTTACAATTTACGGCCGCAGGCGATAATGTGGAGCGGGTGAGTAAGGAAGAGCTCCTGGCGCATCCGAGCGCCGGAGACTGTGAAAGTTGGGAGGATTTAGTCAGTCGTGCGTACCCTGACTACGTGATTCTTGTTGTTGCAGAGCGCGAATTATTGCTCCGTAAAAAAGATCCACTACCGGCGACAAAATCATGAAACTGGTGTGTGAGGATGTGTCCTTCGGCTACACAAGCCGCGAGATGGTGCTGGAGCATTTCAGCCATGAATTTGCTTCGGGCATCACTCTGTTGAAAGGGTATTCCGGCAGTGGTAAGACTACGTTACTCAAACTCCTGGCAGGCTATCTGAAGGCACAACGTGGCAGGATCATCACCCCGATGGACATGAAAGTGACAAGTCGTCGCTACCACCGATGCGGTGTGTCTTACATGTTCCAGGGGATCAATCTTCTGCCGCTCATGAGTGTGGAGAGGAACTTGCATCTTGCGGCAGAAATGGCAATGCTGCCGG
Source organism: uncultured Akkermansia sp. (assembly GCA_947631435.1). Taxonomy (GTDB): domain Bacteria; phylum Verrucomicrobiota; class Verrucomicrobiia; order Verrucomicrobiales; family Akkermansiaceae; genus Akkermansia. The sequence goes on along the minus strand of CANRLM010000006.1, from coordinate 11,508 downwards.
GGTCTGAATGGAAACCTCTCTGCGAGAGTTTGCTTGCGGATCTAGGACTACAGGATTTACGGCATCGACGGGCGGATAAACTTTCCGGCGGGCAGGCCCAGCGCGCGGCGCTTGCGCGTACACTCATGAAGAATGCTCCTATTGTTCTGCTGGATGAGCCGACTTCAGGGCTGGACGACGCCAACACATCCATCATTCGCAACCTCGTGATGAAAGGAGCTTCTCAGCGCATCTGTGTGATATGCACCCATGATTCTCGACTTCTAGATTTGGCCGATGATCTCATCGATTTTGACAGTGCTCTACCTCGCTAGGGATACGGTACACCGGTGGTTTGCCCGCTTGTCAAGTCCGGTATCACGTATCCTTGTGGTATATTTTCTCACGCTTAGCGCTCTTGCGGGGTTGGGGGGCTATGTGATCACATTGAATCTTGTACGAGACGAACTGCTCAAGCGCGGCGGTGATATCGTGGTGTCAAATGTTTCCGGCAACGGAACGAATAAGCCTGTTTTGCCGTCGTATCGCGAAATCTCGGAGCGTTTGAACGCTGATTCCTACCTCCTCAGCTTACTGGGGCGAGTCGAGATGGAGCAAGGCACTTCATTATCTGTGTACACGTACGATTTTTCACGTCAAAATCAGATGTTGCCGCTGCTTTCCAGGAGCGGAATCCCGACAGTACTCCAGGATCCCGAGCATCCCAAATACAAACCGGGTCCCGTTCGCGTCAAAATTAACGGTTACTTCATCGGAGCATTTGTCAAGAATCTGCCCGCAGGGCATCCGCTGGCACACGTTTTTTCCAATGATGCCATAGCCGTTGTTCCTCCGGATCGTCTGCCGCCCCAGATGGAGGAGCGTTTGATGTCAACTCCGCTGACCACGCTTGTGATACGCGCACGGGTCCTCGAGTCTTCGTTGTCGATCGATCGTATTGAGCGCTATCTTCGCGTTTTATACCGCTATGAGCATTTGTCCGGCAATATTATCTCCGGGGCTCATTTATTGAAGCGATTGGATACGGTGATGGATAAGCAAATGCAGTGCCGGCTGGCGTTTTGCCTGGGAATCACGGCGATTGTTGGTATTTTGCTCACCGCACTGGCAGGTATGGAGTATCGGCAGAATGAATATATTTACACTCTTATGAAAAGCTTCGGCATCCATCCGCTCATGCTGGTTGGAGCTTTCATCATTGAGAACATACTGATCGTTGGGGCTTCTTTCGCTGCGGCGATTGCCTCGTTCATGTATTTCCAACGCATCATAGTCACTCAGGTCCTTAAACTGGGAGATTATACGCTGACGTTGGACGAGGTGGGTCCGGAAATTATGTATATTTCCTACGCATTGATCATGTGTGTGATCATTTCTGCTATTCCAATCTTTGTGGCGGCGAATCGCCGTATTGGTTACGTCCTGAAGTAAGGAAGCCCTGTCAGCAGGAGAAGGCATTTTTTGCCAGACCTGCCAGAGAAGTTTCGCGGTAGCTGGGGTCCAGCCGTCGGCCGGTCTCATACATCGTGGCAATCACACTATCGAGGCTCACGTAGTGAGATCCGTTGCCGCGCATGGCCAGCCGCGCTGCATTCACCGCTTTCACAGCGCCGATGGCGTTACGCTCAATGCAGGGGACTTGTACAAGTCCGCATACGGGGTCGCAGGTGAGTCCGAGGTTATGCTCCATGGCAATTTCGGCAGCATTTTCCACCTGCGCGTTGCTGCCGCCCATAGCGGCAGTGAGACCGGCTGCTGCCATGGAACAGGCGACGCCCACCTCTCCCTGGCAACCGACTTCGGCGCCGGAGATGGAGGCGTTGGCTCGGTAAAGGCTGCAGATGGCTGAGGCCGTCAGCAGCATGATTTCCGTACCTGTCTCTGCGGAGTAGGGCGAATCTTTGCAACCATAGCGTTCGAAATAGCGCAGCACGGCCGGGAGGACACCTGCGGAGCCCATGGTGGGCGCCGTGACGACGCGCCCGCCTGCCGCATTTTCCTCCGCCACGGCAAAAGCCCACAGGTTGATCCAGTCGATGATGGTCAGGGCGTCTGTCTCATTGCGCTGGAATCTCTCCTCTAGCCTGGCATAAATTTGAGGTGCGCGGCGCGGCATGTGCAATTCTCCGGGGAGAGTTCCCGTGGTGGAGATGCCGCGGTCGATCGCGGAACGCATGACGCGTGCAATGAGTTTGATGCGTGCCGCGAGTTCCGGGGCGGAATGCAGGATGCCTTCATTGCGGCGGATGAGTTGGGCAATGCTGAGTTTGGCGTCCTCGCAAAGCTCCATTAGTTCGCGACAAGAGTTGAAATCGTACGGTATGTTGCTGATCGGCGCAGCGGCGGGAGATTCTTCGCCCTGCATCACCACGGCGCCGCCACCGATGGAGAAGAAGAGAGCTTCTTTGAGCACACTTCCATCTTCGCCCTCCGCAAAAAACCGCAATGCATTCGGGTGTTCCGGAAGAGTAGTTTCCTTTTCTGCGGTGATGTGCTTTGTCGGGGAGAAAGGAATTTCTCTGGTGCCTCCGAGAGAAAGAGTGTCCCCCAGGGTGCAGGGCCGTTCCATCTTTTCGGCGTCCAGCTCCATGAGCCCGTAAGCGATGGCTCCGGGCGTGCCATGTCCCTCACCGGTCAGTGCCAGCGAACCGTACAGCACCACGCGTACACTTGCCGTACGAGCAAGGAGATCATCCGCTCTCAGGAGCTGCACGAAGCGGGCCGCAGCACGCATCGGTCCCATTGTGTGCGAACTCGACGGGCCGATTCCGATGGAAAAGACCTCAAAAAAACCGGAATACATGGGGAGAAGAAACCGGTACTCAGCTGATGACGCCGAGCTCTTTCCCGGCTTGAGCAAAGGCAGAGATCGCACGATCCAGCTGCTCTTCCGTATGAGCGGCGGAGAGTTGGGTGCGGATACGAGCCTGTTCTTTGGGCACCACGGGATAGAAGAAGCCCATGGCGTACACGCCAAGCTCCAGGAGGCGGTTGCTCATGCGTTGCGAAAGGGCGGCGTCTCCGATCATCACCGGGACGATGGCATGTCCGGCTCCTGCGAGAGTAAAGCCACACTGTTCCATCCCCCTGCGGAAATACGCGGCGTTGTGCTGCACGCGTTCCGTGAGTTCTGTGGAGGCTTCCAGCATATCCAGCACCTTGATCGTCGTGGCGGCGATGGCGGGCATCACACTGTTGGAGAAGAGGTACGGGCGAGCCTTCTGGCGCAGGGCATCAACGATCTCCTTCCTGGCGGACACGTAGCCACCGGAGGCTCCGCCAAGCGCCTTGCCGAAGGTGCCGGTGGTGATGTCAATTTTTCCGAAGAGGCCGCAGTGCTCATGCGTACCGCGTCCGCGCTTGCCGAGCACACCCGTGGCATGCGATTCATCAAAGTGTACCAGCGCGCCGTATTTTTCCGCCAGGGCATGGATTTCATCCAGGCGGGCAATAATCCCGTCCATGGAGAACACGCCATCCGTGGAGATCATGATGGTGCGGGCACCCGCGGCTTTGGCCTCTTGCAGCTTGGCCTCCAAATCTGCCATGTCGTTGTTGGCATATCGGTAGCGGGAGGCCTTGCAAAGGCGAACGCCGTCGATGATGGAAGCATGGTTGAGGGAGTCGGAGACAATGGCGTCTTCCTTGTCGAGCAGAGCGCCAAAGAGACCACCGTTTGCATCAAAGCATGAGCCGAAGAGAATCGTATCTTCTGTGCCGAGAAAAGCGCTCAGCCTTTCCTCCAGCTCGCGGTGCAGTGTCTGAGTGCCGCAGATGAAGCGTACGGAAGCCATGCCGAAGCCCCAGCGGTCAATCGCCTCTTTGGCAGCCTTTTCCAAATCCGGGTGATTGGCGAGGCCGAGGTAGTTGTTGGCGCACATGTTGATGACCTGACTGCCATCCTGCAACCCCACCTCGGAAAACTGCGGAGTGTCGATGTAGCGTTCCTCTTTGTAAAGACCGGCGGATTTGAGATTCTGCAAGTCCGCAACGAGACGATTCTTAAATTCGGTGTTATACATAGGACAAGAAGCTGATGGATGTCAACACGTGCATTGTAGGATTCTTTCCATGCGGTGTCAAGAGTGAAGAAACGCGCGTCTTTGCGAAGCGAAAGCCGGGGTAAAGAAGAGAAGAGCAGGCGAAGATTGGCTTCGTACTTCTCTTAAATGCGTTTGCTCTGGAAGGTGCTTGCCATACCCCGGAAGATGTGATAGGATGAATCTATGGTGGGCATCAAGCAATACCTCGCGCCGGTGCTGGTGGCTGTTTTCGCAATTTGTGGAGGCAACTCTGCGCAGGCGGCGACAATGGCTAAAACGACACCGGATGGGCGATGGGCGATGGTACCATTGGCAGATGGCTTTGATTATCCGGTGGGAAAGCCTGACGGGGAGGGTTATTATAAATCTCGCGGATTACGGTTGAATATGCCGCGTCACATGGGGGAAGATTGGAACGGCAACGGAGGGGGCAATACCGACGATGGCGATCCTGTTTACACGGTAGGTACGGGGTTGGTGACGTATGCGTCGGATGCACGCGGGCGCTGGGGAAAGGTAGTGATAGTGCGCCACGCTTTCCGGGATCCGAAGACTAACAAGGTCCTTTGCTGCCAGACGCTTTATGGACACCTTGGGAGCATCAGCGTGAAGACGGGGCAGATCGTGAAACGCGGGGAGCGCGTTGGTACCATTGGCACAAACGGGGGAATGTATCCTGCCCATCTGCATGCAGAGTTGCATTTTAACGTATTGGTTAACTGCGGGCAGCAGGGGATTCCCAAGACAGCGCGCAACTACGGGCATCTTTCCCGCTTCATCGAGCATTACCGTCGGTTGAAGCCGGAAAGCAGGGAGGTGCGTCTGCCGATAGGTTGCTTCCTGCCGTACAAAGACACTGAGGGACTGTGATGCCATGAAGTGTTGCCTCTTTGGGGGGAGTTTTGACCCGGTGCATGCCGGACATTTGGCAATTGCGGAGGCTGCGCTTGGAAAAGCCGGAGTGCAGCGTGTCGTTTTTCTACCCGCCGCTCGTTCTCCTTTCAAATCTGAGGGGAGTACCCTCTTCACGGCGGAGCAACGGCTTGCTATGTTGCGCGCGGCGGTGGAGCACCTGCCGTGGGCAGAGGTATCGGAGAAGGATTTGCAGTTTCCGCCGCCCAGCCTGAGTTGGCGTTTAGTTGAGGCGTGGCGGGGTGAGCATCCGGGTGACGAGCTATTCTGGTTGATGGGAGGTGATTCGTGGCGCGAGTTGCATCTGTGGGCGCGACCGGATTATTTGGCGGAGTTGGTCACGTTCATCGTGTATCACCGCGGGGAGCAGCCGCTGCTGCCTCGTCCGGGCGTACGCGCTATTTTTGTGGAGGAAGCGGAGTTGCCGGTATCTGCCACCCTCATACGGCAGAGACTGCTTTCTCGTGCTCCTCTGCCGGAGGGGTGGTTGCCGCATCCTGTGCAGAGATTGCTGGAGAAATTTCTGGCGGACAATTCAATTACCGCCAATTTTCAATCATAGGCAGAAGAAACCGGGTTGATTACACGCTCGAAAGGGTGTGCGAGCTGGTCCAGGGCAGTGTTGGATACGACTTCGGCTTCAGTATTGAAGCGGTAGCCGGAACAATACGCACAATCCTCTTCGTTGGAACGCAGTACGCATCCGCAAACGGAGCATACCTTGTAGAGTTCCGGGTGTTCCAGTGCGTCTGTGAGAGTTTCGTAGTAGGAATTCTTCTTATACATATCCGGCGGGCTTATCCAGACCTCCGCCAGTCTGGCTTTTTCTTCCCCGGAATTCAAGCATTTGTTTCGCCATACGCTCAAAGAGGGGAAAAAATCTACATACGATTGTTGTGATCATCAGCAAGGGCAAACGCATTTCCTAATGAGTTTGTCCCGGAGCATTGGCAAGGCGGGAGATAAGCTCCTCCCTGCCGGGGGGAAGATGAGTGAAATGCTCCTGCAGGGCACGATAGGCCGGCAATTTAGGAGACAGCAACCCGTGCAATTCTGCGAGACGTTTCTCAAAATGCAAGATGGTCCCGGAGTCAGGCGCGGCAGTGGCGGTGTAGTCGAGAGCTTTGGAGATGAGCTCATGCCAGCGGGGATCCTCCTCACCAGGTTCCACGGTGCGCAGCAGAAGGCGGGTCATGTACGCTGCCATGCGAAGTCGCATAATATTCCCCCGCAAGGGAAGGCGAGGGGTGATAAGTTCGGCGGAAACGAGGTTGCAGAGTTCGCCGCGGCGGGGGATGCGATAGATTATTTCGCACTCGTGAAAGAGGTCGACCACGCCATTGATGCCGACCCCCGGTTTGAAGGCATTTCGTGAGACGGTGCGCAGGATACTATGCCGTACGGTGCTCCAGCAGATTATCGCCCCATGATCGCCATAGGGGTAAAGACGCAACACGGTGCCGGTATCACGTGCGTTCACGGGGCAGGAGGAGAAAGATTTATTCTACGCCGAGGCGGTGCAGGATACGAGAAAGGATAGAATCCGTGGTAAGCCCATAGCGTTTGATGAGGAGATCCGAGCTACCGTGTTCCACGAAGGCATCCGGCCAGCCAATGCAAAGAATGTCTGCCCCGCAGCGCTCGCGGATCAGGAGTTGCTCCACTGCCGAGCCGAATCCTCCCGTTACCACGTGATCTTCCAGCGTGACAATCAGACGGCAGCGGCGTGCCTGTTCCGTGAGACAAATTTCATCCAGAGGCTTGATAAAACGGGCGTTGATGAGAGAACTCGAGATGCCTCGTTCCAGCAGCAGTTTTCTGATCTGCGCGGCAGTGCGGTTCATATTGCCGAGGGCGACGAGCGCCACAGTATCCTGACCGGAACTCGCGATTACCTCTGCCTTGCCAATGGGAAGGGGCGTCGGCTCCTCCGGAATGGGTACGCCCTCACCAGGCCCCCTCGGGTAGCGGATGGAGCTGGGGGTATCGCAGATTCCCTGCATGGTGGCGAGCATGTGGCAGAGCTCAGCTTCATCCTTCGGCTGCATCATGACAAGTCCGGGGATGGCTCGTAGCATTGCGATGTCGAAAAGTCCGTGGTGCGTCGGCCCGTCGTCCGGAGAGAGACCGGCGCGATCCATGCAGAAACGAACCGGGAGATTTTGCAGGGCTGCGTCGTGTTCAATCATATCGATGCACCTCTGCATGAAGGTAGAGTAAATGGCAAGGAAGGGCTTGAACCCTTGCGAAGCCAGACCACAGGAGAAGAGAGCGGCGTGCTCTTCTGCGATGCCGACATCAAAAAAACGCTGCGGGTGGCTGGCTCGAAAGGTATCCAGCCTGGTACCGCTTGGCATGGCAGCGGTGAGGGCGAGAATTTTTTCATCTTTTTCCGCGAGTCGGGACAGACATCGACCGAAGACCTCGGAATAGGTCAGGCTGTTGCTCTTTGGAGTAGCTCCACTGAGGACATCGTAGCCGCCCACCCCGTGGAACTTGGTGGGGTTTTGCACGGCGGGTTCATAGCCACGTCCCTTGCGGGTAATGATGTGCAAAATTGCAGGTTCGTGCAGCCGTGCTATGATGCGCAGGGCTCGGATGAGGCGGCGTGTGTCGTGTCCATCAATGGGTCCGTAGTAGGTAAGGCCCAGTTCGCGGAAAAAACTCAGAGGGGAAATGAGGCTCCGAGCAGCGGTCATGAGGCGTACAGCCTGCTCGCGCGTCTTGTCGCCCGCGAGATTTTTGAGAAAATAATTCGCTCGCTCTTTCAACCAGGTGTAGGCCTGGGTTTCCTGCAGAGAGGAAAAATACCGGGAGAGGGCTCCTACGTTTTTATCGATGCTCCATTCGTTATCATTGAGAACAACGATAAACCGCCGAGTTGTGGTTGAAATATTGTTGAGAGCTTCCAGCGTTGTGCCGCAAGTGAAGGCGCCGTCTCCGGCAACGGCAACGACATGGTAATCCTCGCCGGCAAGATCACGCGCGGCAGCTATGCCGAGGGCGGCGGAAAGAGCTGTGCCCGCATGCCCTGCGCCATAGGCGTCATGCGGAGATTCGCTGCGCTTCATGAAGCCGGAGATGCCGTCAAATTGCCGAATGCTGCCAATTCTTTCTGCTCGCCCGGTGAGCATCTTATGCACATAGCTCTGGTGGGAAACATCAAAGAGGATTTTATCCTTCGGGGTTTCAAAAACGCGATGGAGGGCAATGCTCAGTTCCACAACTCCCAAATTTGGCGCCAGGTGTCCGCCGGTGCGGGAAAGCGTATTGATGAGCACCTGCCGAATCTCAGAGGCGAGTGCGCCAAGGCTCTCCTCCGGGAGGGCTTTGACATCCGCCGGAGAATGGATGCCGGAGAGCAGCGGCGGAAGAGTGGTTTTAGAGCAAGGAGAATCCATCTTCCCGGGCGGATGCTTGTTTTTGAGAATCTTGAGGAATTGGAACTTCCTCGTTGGTCTGAGAGTTCTCGAGGATACGGATGCGCTCCTCGGCATTTTTCAGCATATCACGACTGTTGCGAATCAGGGAGAGTCCCTCTTCTACGAGAGAAATGACCTTCTCCAGCTCGGTATCAGGGGAATCGAGTTCTTCCACAATGTTTTCGAGACGCTTCATGGCTGTCTCAAAGCTGGCGGGTGCCTTTTTGTCGGTTTGGGTGCTCATGGTTTTTGGGTAGAAGTTGTGTGATGCTGCGGAGGGGCGGTAAGGTGACGTTGGAGGGTTCGACGATCGATGCCCAACAGCTTGGCTGCTGCGCTGCGATTGCCGTTCGTGGTTTCCAGCGCGCGCAGGATGGTGGTATGGATCAAACGGTCGAGATTGAATTCCTCCGCGGGTAAGGGAACTGTTCTGACCGCCTTCTCCTGTTCCGGCGGTAAGTTGCGTTTGTTCAGGAAGTCCGGCAAGTCTGCCGGGGTGATGCTTTCTCCCTCGCACAGAATGACGCCGTGCTCAATCGCGGAACGGAGTTGGCGCACATTCCCCGGCCAATCGTAATGGCGCAACAGCTCGAGAGCCGTCCGGCTGAGGCGCAGATTCGGCCTGTTATTTTCCTCTCCGATGCTGTGCACAAAGGCATTTGCCATGAGTACGATATCCTCGGCACGTTCGCGGAGTGGAGGCAGATGCAGGTCTACGACATTGAGTCTCTGGTAAAGATCGAGACGGAACTGCCCGGCATCCACCATGGCCTGTAGATCACGGTTGGTAGCAGCAACGATACGCACGTCCACCGGAATGGATTCATTGCTGCCGACGCGTTCGATGCAGCGCTCGGCCAGCACACGGAGAAGCTTCACTTGCGTCGGTATATCCATTTCCCCGATTTCATCCAGAAAAAGAGTTCCTCCGTTGGCTTCTTCAAAACGACCGATGCGCCGCTGCATGGCGTTTGTGAAGGCGCCTTTTTCGTGACCGAAGAGCTCGCTTTCCATGAGCTGCGGGGAGAGGGCGGCGCAGTTGACTGCCACGAATTTACCGCCACTCTTGCTGCGGGGAGAGAGGGAATGGAGCGCGCGTGCAACGAGTTCCTTGCCGGTGCCCGTTTCTCCCTCGATGAGCACGGTAGCATTGGCAGGCGCTATCTGGCGGATGCGGTCGAAGATCGCTCGCATGGCGGGACTCGTTCCCAGCATGGCATCCAGCCCCTGGGTCGGGCGCAGTTGCCGGGTGAGCTCAAGATTGCTTGCTTCCAGCTTTCTCGCTTGTTCGGCGCGGCGCAGCAGAAGCTCCACCTCATCCAGATTCAGAGGTTTGGTCAGGAAGTAGTAGGCTCCGTGCTTTTTCGCTTCAGCAGCGGTGTCGCGACTACCGTAGGCAGTCATCATGATACAGGTGGGAGGATGCTCCAGCTGCTTCGCGTGGTCAATGAGATCCATGCCGCTTTCACCACCCAGCCGCAGATCAGTGAGCAGGATGTCCACCGGCTCGCTTTCAAGCACAGCTCGCGCAGCTTTCCCATTTGCCGCGCTGTACACTTCGTAGGTCTCCTCCAGGGCCTGACTGAGAACGCTGCGGGTCGCGCGCTCGTCATCCACAATGAGAAGAACCGATTTCATGGTATCGGGCCGGTGAAGTTTGCGTTGAAAAAAGGGGAAAGTCAGAGCAGCATGAGTCCGGTAGTTTCCGGGAAGCCAAACATGATGTTGAAGGCATGCACTCCTTGTCCTCCCGCTCCCTTGATGACGTTGTCCTCTGCGCTCATCAGGATCGCGCGCCCGGTCCGCTCGTCCACAGTCCAGCCGATGTCCACGAAATTCGTGCGGGTGACGTTTTTTGTATCTGCGGGAATCCCGTCTCCCAGCAGTCTCACGAAGGGTGCGTTCCCGTATGCCTCCCGGTAGCACCTGCCAATCTTTTCCGCATCGGCGTCGGGAGAGAGTTTTGCGACCAGTGTCGTGAGAATCCCCGTATTCACCGGCATGAGGTGGGGGATGAAGGTAATGCGCAGCGGGCAGCCTGCGGCGAGGGAGAGCTCCTGTTCAATTTCGGAGAGATGGCGGTGCCGCGGCACACCGTAGGCTCTCATGCTCTCATTGCACTCGCAGAAGTGATAGGCGACATCTGCCTTGCGTCCGGCTCCAGAGACGCCGCTGCCGCTGGATGCCACAATCTCCTGGGGCTGGATGAGCCCGGCGCGCAGCAGGGGTACGAGCGGCAGGATGATGCTCGTAGGGTAGCACCCCGGGGAGCCCACGAGACGCGCTTTTTCGATCTCACTGCGGTGCCATTCCGGCATGCCATATACCGCTTCACGCAGCAATTCAACATCCGCATGCGGCTTGCCGTAAAATTCCTCATATACCGCCGGATCATTGAGACGAAAGTCTGCCGAAAGATCAATTACCCGCAATCCCGCCTCCACAAGGGGGCGCCCATATTCCACGGATACCCCGTGAGGCAATGCGAGAAAGGCCGCTTCCGCTCCGCTGTCCGCCACGGCCGCGGCATCCGCCGCTGAAAAGCACAGCTCCGCCCCCGGAACCCCGCGAAAGCGAGGGAACACATCGCTAAGCTTTTTCTCAGCGTATTGGCGCGATGTGGCACATACCAGTTCCACACCCGGGTGGAGCAAAAGGATCCGCAGAAGTTCCTGCCCGGTGTATCCACTCGCTCCCACCACCGCTGTTCTGACCTTTCTCATAGCGCAGCGAGTTTAGCATGAAAAAAATGTGTTGACAATAGCAAAATCCGCCACTATACTCCCCCACCGGAATCCTCTTTGCGGTTCCTTTCCCATCGGGCAGTAGCGCAGTCTGGTAGCGCACTTGCATGGGGTGCAAGGGGTCGTGGGTTCGAATCCCGCTTGCCCGATCGCAGAGTCATGTGGTTTATCGACTACATGGCTCGTTGTTTTAATGTACGCGGGATTCGAACCCACGACCCGAGTGGGAGCGATGCGATAGAGCATCGCCCCTGCTGCCGAGCAGAAACCTCTGCGAGGGGAACCGCGCAGCGGTCAGCAGGGACGGGTAGAATCCCGCTTGCCCGATCGCAGAGTCATGTGGTTTATCGACTACATGGCTCGTTGTTTTAATGTACGCGGGATTCG
>CANRLM010000005.1 GCA_947631435.1 uncultured Akkermansia sp. | reverse complement strand
ATGCCATCGCTCTCTGGATGAATCACTACCCTCGCGCCATCTTCAATGGCAAATCCGCTTGGCATATGGCTCAACCCCGCATTGCCTCAAAAATAAAGTCACCGAAGGGATGCTAAAAACCAAGAAAGAGGATTTTCTGAAAGCTTGATGCCTCAAAAATAAAGGGTTAATATCAACCACATGTCACTCAAGATGAGTAAACAAGCAAGAATAGAGTTACTTTCTGTCTGGAGAGAAAAATATGCCTCGCTGGCCTCTCGATACAAGAAAGCAAGGATTATAGATTACATCATGCAATCTGCTGGTTACAAGAATCGGAAGACAGTCATTCGTCTGTTGAGTAGCAAGAAAGCGCCGCCCGGCAAGAAGAAGAGAGGGAGACGAAAAATGATAGGTCGCAAAGAGCTTCAAGTCATCAAAAAGATCCGGATTTTGATGGGACAGCCATGCGGGAAGCGCATGGTCGCCCAACTCCCGGAGTGGCTTGCCTTTTATGCGGCAGATGAACGCATAGAGTATGAGAGTCTGAAATGGGCGTTGGGGATTTCCGCAGCAACACTGGATCGCGTGCTGCGTTCTACAAAGATAAAGCAGGCAAGAGGCAAAGCGCAGCAGGAGAGCCTGAGTAGTCTGAATTCCCCATTGAAGGCGGCATGAATCCATTGCACAATCTAATAGTTGGTCCTAATTTCTTGCTCTCCCCTTTTTGAAGGGATATTTTCTGGGGTATGATGCAAAACGGCGTAATGATGCAGTATTTTGAGTGGTACCTACCCAATGATGGCAATCTATGGAAAAAGCTTGCCGAGGACGCCGCTCATCTCTCCCGGATCGGCGTCACTGCCGTCTGGGTTCCACCGGCATACAAAGCCTCGGAGGCTGGAGACGTAGGCTACTCCACTTATGATCTCTTCGACTTCGGGGAATTTGATCAGAAAGGATCTGTGCGTACCAAGTACGGCACGCGTGCAGAATTTGAAAACGCTGTCCGGGCCCTCCATGAGCAAAATGTCAAAGTCTATCTTGATGCTGTGCTCAATCACAAAGCTGGAGCTGATGAAAAGGAAACCTTCTACGTGAAACGGGTGAAGTCAGAAAACCGCTACGAAGAACTCGGCGATGCCTATGAAATTGAGGGCTGGACTCATTTCTCCTTCCCCGGGCGAGGAAAAAAATATTCGGAATTTGAATGGCACTGGTACCACTTCTCCGGAATCGATTACGACGCGCGCCACAACAAAAGCGGAGTTTTTAAGATACAAGGAGAGGGAAAGGACTGGAGCCACAATGTGGATCACGAGAAAGGAAATTATGATTACCTCATGTTTGCTAACGTGGACTACAAGCACCCCGACGTGGTACGAGAAGTTACACGCTGGGGAGAATGGGCAATCCGGGTATTCAATTTGGACGGCTTCCGTATGGACGCCGTTAAGCACATCTCACGCCCATTCGTTTCGAATTTCCTGCGCAGCGTGCGCAAGAGTTTCCAACGAGAAGTCTATGCCGTTGGCGAATGCTGGAAAAACGATGACGGGGAACTTTCCTTCTTCCTCGACGAAACAAAAGAGCAGCTGGATCTCTTCGACGTCCCCCTGCACTTCAACCTTCATAAAGCCTCGCAGGAAGGTGCAAACTTCGACCTGCGGACACTCATGCAAGGCACCCTCGTGCAAACTCACCCAACCCTTGCCGTCACCTTTGTGGATAACCACGATTCCCAGGCGGGGCAATCCCTCGAATCCCCGGTAGCGGATTGGTTTAAAGCAGCTGCTTATGCTCTCATCCTGCTGCAAAAAGAAGGCTACCCCTGTCTTTTTTACGGAGACTACTATGGCGTACGCGGAGAAACCTCAATCCACCGCGAAGTGATTGACATTTTGCTGAAAATACGCCGCGAGCGTGCCTATGGAGAGCAGTGGGATTACATGGATGATGCCCATGTTGTAGGCTTCGCACGCAGTGGGGATGAGTCACATCCTCATTCCGGACTCGCCCTGTTGATATCCAATCAAGAGGATGCGGAGAAAACGATGAACGTGGGCAATCTGCACGCCGGCGAGCATTGGGTCGAAGCGACAGGCTGCTACCCGGACAAGCAGATTACCATCGATCCTGAGGGCAACGCCACCTTCCTCGTCCCGGCAGGTAAAGTCGCCGTCTGGCACAACGCCGTCTCCCCCGGGGAGGAAGAGCATTAGAAAGAAGCACGAAGTGTTGGGCTAGCAAGCCAAAGGCTCGGAAATTGCGAAGCAATAGTTGAAGAGGTGAGTCATGGCGTAAGTGATGACTAGCTAGAAAGGTTTGTGGCTACGCAGAGCTAATAACACGGCATTGCAATCAAAAAGCCTTTCTAACCAACCACCAGTTGTGTTTCAAATTGGCTACGCTGAAGATCCGCAGAAACTCGCAAAGCGCGCTAACTTTCAACTTTGTACTTCCCTTAGATGCGTTTTCCCTGCTGTCGCCCCCACTATTGTTGCTTGTAGCTTCCGACCTTGCTCCCGTGCTTGTCGTATTCAGTGATACGTCCCGAGGAATCTTTTTTAAAGCTTCCCGTCTTCCTCCCGAGTTTATCATAAGAGGTAATGACTCCGTCTGAACCGGTTTTGTAAGTCCCGATCTTCAGTCCGTGTTGGTCGTATTGTGTGGTCGTGTTGCCTTTTGTCCTATAACTCCCCGTTTTAGCGCCATCCTTGTCGTAGGAAACATATCCGCTCGCCGTTTCTTTCAGCGATCCGGTTTTCTTCCCACAGCGGTCGTATTGATTGATAGTCGTTCCGTTCTTCTTGTATGACCCCGTCTTCTTCCCGTACTGATCGTAAGAATTCATGGAACGCCAGGGGATGAAGCTTTCCCTGCGCGCCGAAGCTAAGTTGCCCCCACTTCTCCCACTCGTTCCTGCAAGGTCCTTCTGAGCAGAAGTGCAGGAAACAAACAGGACGCACACGACAAGAACGAACCTGAAAAGCTTCATGACAGCCCCGATTGTAGAATCCACCAAAGAATATGGCAAGATTTTTCCCGATAACCCAGGTCAAACGCATTTAAGGGAAGTATTAAGTATTGAGTTAGCGAGCCAAAGGTTCGGATATACTTCCTCCCACCACCTCAGCTTCCGCTTCGCAGTTCTCTCAAGCTCGCCTCACGAGCTTTCGCCCCTTCGGGGCAACCCTGCGGGCTGGCTAATCAGCCTTACAGCCGTCGGACGCTTTCCGCGCGCAAGCGCGCATTCTTCCACTTCGTCCTTCAAATTCGCTTCGTACTTCCTTTTCGCTTCGTATTTCTGCAAGCGCATTTCCTAATGCGTTTGCCCCGCCCGATAACCGTGAATCGTCCATTGCTTTCGATCCCTCATCCGTTGTGTCGCATGCCGCTTCCTGAACCCCATTCCCTCACTGGATTTTCTACCCCGAATTTTCCAGACCCGATACTCCTGAAAACCGTTGGAGTGAGAAACACGGAGAAAAATTGAGGAGAAAGGGGATAAAAGAGAAAATTCTGGCTGATCCTCTCAGCAAAGCCTTGCGAATGCCAACTAAAATGCGATGCCGTTGGATGATTCCTCATTCTGAGGCATCACGCTTCGGTGACTTCCCTTTTCGAGGCCATACAGCTTATTTATTGCTATTCGCTTTAAAGATGTCATTGATTTGGCAGGATTCACCGATGAGTTCGCATTTTGGATAAGTTGGCAGCGCCAGCATCACCTCCTCACGCAGTTCTTCTGTCAAATCAACCTCTTGTTCGTTCCCCTTCAAGGAGAAACTAACAGTGCAGGTAACGGGAAGCATGAAATCAAATTCCTTCAGACACCGCTCGCAACGCACCCTCAGAGGTACCTGCATAACCACCCGAGCGACAAATTCCTTACCATCATAAACCTTCGCACGAATGCTGAATGAGACCGGGCCAGCAGCGTGCAAACTTCCCGTTGCCTCCGTGCCGAGCAAAGCCATTGCCTCTACTTCCGAGGAAAGCTCGAAATCTGCCTCACCCACCTGTTGTAAATTGACGACTATCCGCTTTTCCATAGCCTCATCCTAGCGCGTAGACACAGCATTTGTCAATTATGATCGCAGGTCTGCGTTTATTTTATGGAATGACGACAAAACCAATTTCCAAAAACTTCCGATAGTTTTTCGACTGATCTTGAAGGTGTTAGTCTCCCGCTTGCAGACGTAACTACGATTCCGTTTCACTTAAAGAGGGATTAAATTTGTGGTACGTCAGGCATGACATGAAACTGGGGTGGAAGTCCCCAATGAGCTGCTGACAGGGCGGAATCAAAAAGCCAAAGGCAACTGCAGCACGGTAACGTGGGGGAGGCAGGAAGCCAAAGGCGAATCACAGACAGGATGAACAAGAATCGGATAGAAGGCCAAAGCGCACGAGGTGAGGCAGTCATGAATGCTCATACCCAATATTCTGTCAAGAGTACGCATGGTAGATCCGACCTGCACTGCGAGAAAGTTGCATGTCTTGCTCTGAGAGACCCGTTGCTGCGCCTCGCAAAGAGCGAGGAAGGAGCAACGGAAGTCAGCAGAGGTCATAATCCCCGGTCTCCAATGGGGAAGGAGCGGATCCAAACCGGACAATTCAGTCGGACACCCATGAACGTAGAGTGGCAGAAGTAAGGCGTCACATATCAGACAGAGTTTGATTATTCGACTCAGGCGAAGGGGGCGCGCCCACCCGGAGGCGGTGCGGGTGCAAATCCCGAAACTGCGCCGACGCGGGAGCAGCAAGTGTTTGCGGGGGGGGGCGGGGGACTGAACAGAGACAAACGCCTGCTGGAGGCGGTGGTCGATCCCGGCAACCTGTGCGCAGGGCATACCAGAGAGTAAAGAGCAATGGAAGGGTCGCGGGAGTGGATGGGATGAGCATCACAGAGGCGGCAGAATGGCTCCGAACGCATCCGGGAGAATTGCAGAGCGTTGTCGGCAAAGGTCAGGAAACCGTCGTATGCCATAAAAGGCACGGACGGTGATGTAAGCGGGGGAGAAAGCCCCCGACTCGATCTCCTCAAGCCTTTTATAGCACGCCTGTGGGGATCCTCGCGGCAGTATATGCCTTCCATGGCGATGTAAAACGCGTGCGCAGTAACTCGGCGGAGCGGTGTACCTTTTCCTGCGGCAGCTCGGCGTAATTTCGGAAGGCGATTAAGTGGTGGGTGGTAAAGGTGCGCTGCAGTACGTCCGTCTGCCAGACAGCAAAGCCGAGCGAAGGACGGAGGAGGCAATATCTCATTCCTCTTCGCAATGAGCCTGAATGACGGCGATGAAGGCGGGCAGGACATGCTCACAGCTCCACGAACCGAAGCCCTTGATGCGCATGCCGCCCTGAATAGTGGTGGGGCGCAGAGTCGCGAGGGCATGAAGAGCGGCATTAGAAGCGATACGGTAGGGGGGCAGATGAAATTGCCGCGAGAGTTCCATGCGTGTAGCGACGAGCTCCTTGTAGAGAAAGGTCTGTTCCTGGCTAAGGGAAAGGATGGCAGAGAAAGCACGTGATGCTCCGTTGAGTCGCGGGGAGATGGTCGTTGTTTCTTCTTCTGCCCAACCGCGAGTAGACATACGGATGTTCTGCTCCTTACCTTTCATCACGCGTTCTCCGAGCTCTGAGAGGGAGAGGAGGGGCATCTCCCCACCGCTGCTTTCTACGAGACCGACATCCTGCATGGCACGGAAAAGTGCGCGCATTCTCTGTTCCGTCAGGTCTGCGAGAATACCGTAGGTGGAGAGCCCCCGCAGATGGTCGTTCAGTGTGGCTTTCTTTGCCCCCCGCAGCATATCCATAATTTTACTACGTCCGTAAATGGGGCGTCGAGAACCGTCCGGATTGCGCCCGCTCGCCCGAGCAACGCCGGAAAGAGCCTTGCGCAGGGTGTTCAGAGCAGTGGCGGAGAGTTCGTGAGCATCTTCCGGCGGGGCCGCGAGGCAGGCATCGCAGTGTCCGCAGGGTTTGCTGCCGGTTTCGCCAAAGTAGTCGAGGATCCACTTTTGGCGACAGCCACTGCTGTAAGCATAACGCGTGATGGATTCTATTTTTCGATGGTCACGTGCGGCTTTCTCATTCAGGACAGCGGCATCAATTTCGAGAGCAGCAAAAGGTAAGTTTGCGTTTAAAACCCTGGTTGTTTTCATTTTACTCCCGGGAACATCGAAGCGATCGATAGCTCCGGCATGCATTAATGTTGAGAGTCCCGTTCCCACCGCCATGGGGTTAACGTCCCGCCCCAGAAGGGCCGCTAATTCATCAACGCTCAGCTGTACCTCCCCATTCGGCGCATTCCCACAGAGAAGAACCAACAGGTTGTAAAGCGAGCGAATGAGCGAAAGAGGAGGGTTGCTTCCCTCATAGAAAAACTCCTGGGTTTTGAGATCCGCGTGGTTGAATAGAAGGTCGCAGCAGGCCTCCTCTCCATCTCTTCCCGCCCTGCCGGCTTCCTGGTAGTAGGCCTCCACACTTCCGGGAATCTCATAATGAATGACGAAGCGGACATCCGACCGGTCGATACCCATACCGAAGGCATTGGTTGCCACGACAATGTCCACCTGACCGGAGATGAAGGCATTTTGGGAGAACTCGCGTTCCTCATCGGTCATCCCCGCATGATAGGCCACTGCATGGACGCCCATCTCCTTGAGTTCGGTATAGACGTTCATGACGTTCTTACGGGTAGAGCAGTAGATGATGCCTTTTTTCCATTCCTCGACTGTGCGACGGACGCGCGTCAACTTCTCGCGTTTTCCCTCGCAGGGGAAGATGCGGAAACGCAGATTCGGACGGGCAAATCCGCTCACAATTACCGCCGGATCCTTCATCCGCAACGCTACAACGATATCCTCTCGTACCACCTCGGTGGCCGTGGCAGTGAGGGCGATGACAGGAGGATTTCCCAACCGCTCGCGTACGCGCCCCAGCCGCAGATACTCGGGTCGGAAATCGTGTCCCCACTGGCTGAGGCAGTGAGCTTCATCCACCGCGAGGAGTGAGATGCGGCTTTCCGTAAGTTGCCGCATAAAACTTTCCTGAGCAAAGCGCTCCGGGGCGACATAAAGAATTTTTAATCTTCCGTCGCGTAGTTGTTGCATGACGCGTCGATACTCCTCCACCCCTTGTGCCGAATTGATAGCTCCCGCTTCAATTTTCTTGGCCTGCAGGCCATCAACCTGGTCCTTCATCAGGGCAATAAGGGGAGAAACAACTACCGTAAGACCCTCCAGGCACAGCGCCGGCAGTTGGTAACAAAGCGATTTTCCCCCACCCGTCGGCATGATTGCCAGCGTATCCTTTCCTCTCAGTATTGTCGCCACCACCGTGTCCTGACCCGGGCGCAACGAGCTATACCCAAATCGTTCGCGGAGTACTTGTTCCACTCTCGTCTGCTCTTCCTCTGCCATGTCCGCTCTTACTCTAACACACCGCTGCAACTGGGGCAAGGCATTTGCTCTTTCAAATACAAGTGTGCGCATTGCTAAATTAAATGCAACACGGGACATGGAAATAGTCACCTGTTATTTCCTCTGCCTCAGCAACCCCGTTGCACCGTTCCTATTGTCGGCACCGCCTCCAGTCAAAAAACTCCGGTAGCTCCAGCACCAATCCGTACGCACAGTCCTCCATCTCTCGGCTGATAATCGAAAGCAATTCCTTCCCTTTGCCTCCCAGCCGACACTTAAAACGGTTGAGGAATGGTTGCGTATTGTCAACGCATCGTCACGCCGGGCAGTTTCTCAACGAGAGTTTTTAGTACCGTGGCATGTGCGACATCCACCTCTTCTGCTGTAAGAGTCCTGTCCGTCGCGCGATAGGTAAAGCTGTAAGTCACAGCCTTTCGATCTGTCGCAAGTTTTTCACCCGAAGGGTCAGTGAAAATCTCCTTGAGCCGGCAACTTACCAATAATTTTTCCCTCGCGGCACTCACGGCCTTGATCACTTCCGCATGACGCAACACGGCAGGGGTCACCAGAGTCGCATCGCGCCCGGAACCCGGATACAACGGCAAATCCTTCACTTTGAAAGGTGCGGTAGCCAGTTGCTGCAATTTTCGCATGTCCAGCTCAGCGTAATAACAATCCGTCGGTAACCCGAGAGCGCGACACACCGACGGCGCCACGCGGGCGAAATACCCGCAAACCTGACCGCCAAGTTGGATATCTGCACCCAAAATGGCAGCTTTGCGAGACAGCTTCGCCGGTGCGAGTGAGAGTTCACATTTCGGCACCAGTAGCTCCAGCACCGCGCGCAAGTGTTCCGGGGCAACGGTCCTTGGCTTCAGCAACATCCAGCTTGCCGGATCCAGCTTACCTGCCATGAGAATACCCAGTACCTCCATCTCTATATCCTTCCCCTTGCCGCCGCCGGTATTACGAAAGACACGACCGCATTCGAAGAAGCGCAAAACCTCCACACCCTGGTTCATATTCCGCGCCGCTACGGCGAGAAGTCCAGGAGCTAAGGAGGGACGTAACACGGCGTGATCCTCTGAGAGGGGGAGAGACACGCCAATGATATCCCCCTCCATCAGCGGCTTGATGGGGAGAGCATACTCTACACTCGCGATGGTCGGATCCATGCTCTGTCGCGCAATAAGCTTGAAACTCTGCACCTCCCAGAAACCAGAGCCTACCAGACGATGGGAAAGAGCACTTCGAAAATCATGGGCTCGATCCTGCGCACTTTCCTGCACGTAGACAGATGAACGAGTAGCAGGAACATTGTCAATACCGTACACACGCACAACTTCCTCCAGCAGATCACAACTACGCTTGATATCAAGCCGCCACGGCGGGCAATCCCAGAGACCCGGAGCATTCTCCCGCAATCCGAGACGTTTGAGGATGCGCGCAGCTTCCATGTGCGGAATACTGCCACCTGTCATTACATCCAGCTCCTTCCAGTCAAGCATCACCTGATTGAGAGCACAATACACTTTAGCGTCTGTTCCCTGTTCCAGCACAGTCGCTGTGGCAGCCTGTTTTTCCGGCACGATGCACGGGGCTTGTCCCGCCACCGCCACAGGCTCCGCCTTGCCGCCAGCACACTCAAGAATCAACTGCACCGCACGCGCTCCAGCACGCAACACATTCCATGCTGAGGCACCACGCTCAAATCGGTACGAGCTATCCGACCCCAACCCCAACCGGCGACTCGTCCGTCGCACCGAGGGAGGAAGAAACCAGGCTGATTCCAGAATGATATCCGTGGTGGAATCTGTAACGCCAGAGTTCAATCCGCCCATTACCCCAGCAAGCGCCAGTACGCGTCCGGACTCATCAGAGATGACGAGATCCTGCGGTTCCAGCGTATAATCATCGTGCATGAGACTGGTGAATTGCTCTCCCTCAGTCGCACGCCGAATACGCAATGCTCCCTGCACCTGCGCCGCATCGAAAGCATGCAGAGGATGCCCCAGCTCAAACAGGCAGTAGTTCGTAATATCTACCACATTGTTAATGGGATGCAATCCTACGGCAATCAGTTTTTCAGCGAGCCATTCCGGAGAAGGACCAACTTTCACTCCGCTGATACGCGTCGCCGTGTACAGAGGGCAGAGCTCCAGGGCTTCCAAAAGAATGCTTTCCCCAGCAGGTCTGGTCGACATCCTGCTTGGCGCAGGGTCCGCTTTCAGCGCCCGTCCAGAGATACCGGCAAGCTCCCGTGCCATTCCCCAATGACTCAGCAGATCCGGGCGATTTGGGGTAATCTCGAGCTCAAAAATAGTGTCGGACGTCGTAAGCTTGCTTAGCGGTGTACCCACCCTATATTCCTGTGGCAGAATCCAAAGGCCCGATTCTTTATCCGGTTTGCCCAGCTCAGAAGCCGAGCAAAGCATACCGCAACTCGCGTGCCCCATCATCTTCCCCTCCCTGATCTGCCACCCGCCTGGCAGTACTGCACCGGGCAAGGCGCAGGGAACCTTGTCGCCCACCTTGTAATTTTGAGCACCACACACGATTTGTCGCAGTGCATCCTCTCCCGCGTCTACCATGCAGACGTTAAGATGGTCGCTACCCTCTACAGGACTCTTCTGCACCACTTGAGCCACCACGACGAGATCATCATTTACCCCTTTCTGCTGCATCCCCTCCACCTCCACTCCGGCGAAGGTGAGCATATCTGCCATCTCCTGCGTTCCAATTCCTTCAAGATCAATGTATTCTGCGAGCCAATTTCTAGATATGTTCATAGTATTAAAAGGTTACGAGAATTGAGCAAGGAAACGTACGTCATTCTCAATCAGGAGGCGAATATCGCGAATGCCCCAGCGTATCATCGCCAACCGCTCCAAACCAATTCCAAAGGCAAACCCCGTACACCCACTGTAAAGATTTTTTCCGGTTTTAGCGTCAATGTTTTCGAACACCGCCGGATTCACCATACCGCAACCCGCAATCTCAATCCAGCGCGGTGCCTGCCCAGTTGCCTGCAACTGCACATCAATCTCAAAACTCGGCTCAGTGAAGGGGAAAAAATGCGGACGAAAACGCACTGGGGTCTCCTCTCCAAACAAAGCCTTCAGAAAATATTCCAGAGTTCCTTTTAAATCACCAACCCCCACTTCCTTGTCCACATAAAGCCCCTCAATTTGGTTGAATGCTGAAAGGTGAGTTGCATCGATCGCATCACGACGGAATGCCGAACCTGGACAGATGATGCGCACGGGCGGCGCCTGCTGCTCCATCACGCGGGCCTGAACAGTGCTGGTCTGTGTGCGCAGCAATTTGCCGCTGTCAAAATAAAACGTATCGCGTTCATCGCGCGCGGGGTGATCCTCCGGAGTGTTGAGTGCATCAAAGCAATGCCATTCATCCTCAATCTCCGGACCATCAGCCAGAGCAAACCCCATACGGCGCAGAATGCGCACCGCCTCCTCCCGTACCAGTGAAATGGGATGCAAACCGCCGCTCGGCAGTGTTTCGCCCGGCAGGGTGATATCTACTCCAGCCACCGCCTGTTCATCTGCCGCCTGCTGCAGCTCCGCTAATCGCTGATCCAGCGCTGCATTTACAGCCACCCGGACCTCATTGAGCAAGGCACCCACCGTTGGTTTCTCCTCGCGCGGCACGTCGCGGATCCCCTGCTGCAAACGAGTCAGCTCCCCTTTCTTGCCGAGGATATGCACGCGCGCACTCTCCAGCTGTTTCATGTCCTGCGCGCTGATGATCTCTTCCAGCGCCGCAGACTTCACACTTGCAATCTGCTCTTTCATCATGTTTGCGGAAAGGCTACGCCCCTGATGCGCATTTGTCAAGGAGAATGAGCGACCTCGCTACGTCGAATTCCCTCACAAGAACCACCGGAAAGAAACTTCCTTTTTCAGCGCAACATGTCCAGCGCGCGTCGAGTTGCATTGAGCGCACGATGGATATCCTCCGACGTGTTGTACACCGCCACAGAATAGCGGGTGGTACCGGTTATGCCGAGTGCCTGCATAAGGGGCTGGCAGCAGTGATGCCCCGTGCGAACGGCAATATTCATCTGATCCAGCAGGGTCCCAAGGTCATAATGGTGCACATTTGGAACATGGATAGAGACAAGAGAAGAGAGGTGAGGATTATCTCCACCGAGAACGTGCACCCCCGGTAACTCCCGCAACCCCCCAACAAGCTGACGCATAAGCTTCTCTTCGTGCTCACGGATGGACGATAACCCTACTCGTTGCACGAAACGCAATGCCTCCGCCAGCACGATGTTACCTGCGATATTTGGTGTGCCGGCTTCATATTTGAAAGGAAGTTTGTTGTAGGTGGTTTTAGGGAAAGTCACCTGACTGATCATCTCCCCTCCCCCCTTCCACGGCGGAAGAGATTCCAACAACTCGCCCTTTCCCCAGAGAACTCCTGTGCCGGTTGGGCCATAGACCTTATGCCCGGAAAAGGCAAAAAAATCACATCCCAACGCTTGAACATCTACCACATCATGCGCCACAGCCTGCGCGCCATCAATAAGAACCAGAGCCCCTGCTTCCTTCGCTGCGCGCGTAATCTCCTCTACCGGTAAGCGCAATCCAAGAGCATTTGACACCACCGGTACCGCTACGACTTTCGTTCGAGAACTGAGCATATCAGCGTATGCCGTCATGTCGAAACTCAAATCTGGCGTCAATGGCACAACGCGCAGCTTCGATCCCACTCGCTCGCACAGCATTTGCCACGGCACGATGTTAGAATGATGAGCATCCGTGGAAACAATAATCTCATCCCCTTCCCGTATTCGACCGGAGAGGGACAACACTTGCGCCGCAAGGTTGATTCCATCCGTGCAGCCTGACGTAAAGAGAACCTCTTTCTCCGAGGCAGCATGCAGAAATTGCGACACGCAACGCCTTGCCTCCTCGTGAGACTCTGTTGCCAAACGACTCGTACGGTGTGCTCCCCGATGCACATTGGCATTGGTTCTGCAATAATAATTCTGTAACGCCTCCAGCACGCAACGCGGCTTCTGAGTAGTCGCCGCATTGTCCAAGTACACGAGATTTGGATCGTCTGTTCGCGAATCGAAAAAAGGGAAATCAGTTCTCATGAATTATGTCCCCCCTTCAGGTGCTCCGCCATGCGATGTGCTTCCGGCGGTACGTATTCTTTCCATTCATCCTCTCCTTCATTGATCATGCGGATGATGTCTCTGGGCGTACGAGTAAGGAGTTTTTGGTTGAAGTAGGGGACCTCGACGATGCGTCCGTTTTCGATAAGATGTTGGTAGAGATAACGATATTTTTCCGGAGCCCGGTAAGTTCCAGCAGTGACAAATTCGCCACTGGTGCGGTTAATCCACGGAGTGACATAGCACTTCGTCTGACTCAAGAAAATGTGTGCCATACTGCCAAGAATGCCGCCCGGCATATCCGTTGCCCATTTTTCCTTGAAGAGCTCATGCAGCAGACCGATAGAGAGAGCGATAGCCACGGGCTCTTTCGTGAACTGATTAAGCAAGGTAGAAATGCGATGAAAATGGGTGATATTTGTCACGAGCACCGTCTTGCCCAGCGATGCCAGAGCATCCACACGGTCCAGGAAATCAAGAAGGTCCACTTCTTCCCCGCGCAAGAGGTTGGAAAGAGAAATCTCGCAAATGTCAATTTCCCGCGCTTTTTGTTCCTCTGTGAGACCGCTGCAAAATTTTGTGCGCACACTATTCATCATCTCCAGATGAATCTTGCAAAGGGGAAGGAAGCTGCCACGCATCAAGACAATCGGTCGTTTGTAGAGGAAATCGCTCGGTTGCTGCACGGAGTTCCCTTCCGGGCAAAAGAGAGTGGCTTCCGACAGCCCGCTACGCACCAGTTGCAACGCTAAGATTCGGTTATCAAACATGCTGAACCCGTTTCCCGAAAAACGCATTAAATCCACCTCATAAAGACTGCGATCCAGATTCTCCCCAACACAGTGCACAAAGTCCTCCATCCGGTCGCGTTTGTAGAAGAGAGCGTAGAGAAGATTAACGCCCAAAATGCCCAGCACCCGTTTTTGAATATCCTGATCTGGTACGGTGAGGCGCACATGCATGATAAAATCACTTGGGATTGCACCGGGCTTAAGCTGGAATCGAACACCAATCCATGCAGCCCATGGACCCTGGTCACGGTAACCTTTGCATTTTGCCGTGTTGCAGAAAGAAAAAAAGCAAGTACTTTCGCCGCGTTTTTCACCGAGTCGATTGATCAGTTGACCATATTCGTAATCCATCATCTGCCGAAGCCGGTCTTCCGAAACGTACCGGCGTGTTGTACCATACAGCGCATCACTCACTGTCATATCGTAAGCCGAGATGGTCTTGGCAACGGTGCCGGCGGCTCCGGAAGAACGGAAAAACCAGTTGGCGGTCTCCTGTCCAGCTCCAATCTCCGCAAAAGAACCATAGATAGCATCATCCATGTTGATAAAAAAAGCTTTTTCTTGCGTCGCTGCGAGTGTTTGAAATTCGGTACTCATGGCACTTGATCGTTTTCAGAAAGGGTTGATGGAATCGTACTGATTTTTCAGAGTCTGAGAAGGGGACGCGGCATTCTGTGCAGCGGCAAAGGCATACGCAACTGAATCTCGCTATTGATGCGCGGCGTTTCTTCATCCTCCGCCGCATCATCGGCAGGTAAGGCTTCATCCTCCTGCAGTCCGTGAACTCCGCCCGCCACGGGGGTATCTTCTCTGTACTTCGGATTCAGGAGCTGTTGACAACCATACGGATCATTTCCCTGCAATGCCAACCCTTTGGGTAAAATCGGCACCACCGGCAGCACTCGAGAGAAGAGATTGTTTCCTCGTGTATCCAGCAGATCATTCAGGGATGGGCTACCGTCTCCATGCACCGTGCACATACTCAACGTAACATCCCCCTTTGGGAAATACTCCACATAAGTGGGGCGCACATAGCTCGGCTTACCATCGCGTATGAGAGTCTCATAGCAGAAATTAGTAGCCTGCTGCCCAGAATAACGGCAAATTTCCACCGCCTCCGTGTCTGCCGGCGGCTTGATTGGCTCGTCCTCATAAGAGCCATGGGCTTGGTGCGTCAGGCGCCCAATCACCGGTCCGCACACATCGCTTGCGAAGGCTTGTGGGTAGATTGCTCGACGATCGTTCAAGAAACCTATCCACACTCCACAGGTGTAAGATGAAGTGTAGGCGAAAAGTGCCGCATCAGCAAAATCATAATTAGTTCCGCTCTTCGCCGCGCCGTTGAAACCATCCGGTAAACAGGATGCCACTCTCACGGCAGCACCTTCCCTGAGCGATTCATGCATGATGTCATGCAAGCGATACGCTGTACAGGGCGAAGTACTCTTGTGCATACGCTTGCCAGCATTGACATGCAACGGATTCTCCCAAAGGATGGTTCCTCTGCTGTCTGTCACTTTTGTGATCACATACGGAATGATGGGGCGACTCCCCTTGTTCGGAAAAATGGTATAAGCCATCACCATTTCTTTGAGCGATACAGGTTCTGTACCAAGGTATACACGGGGATAATACGTCGGGTGAGCCTCTGTGCTTCCGGGGTTTCGTTGCGGCGGAGTAATGCCCGCGCGCTGTAAAGAACCGGCGAACGCTCGTGCCCCACGTGGACTCTTGGCGCTCAGCGCCATTCCCAACCTTGCAGAGGCCGCGATTTTTGACCATTCCAACGCCTGCCGCGCCGTGATATTGTCCATGTATCTTCCCTTAGAAACCTCCATTCCCCATTCTCCGAGGATCCCTTCTTCACCACCTATCCCAGCCAGTCGATTGTCCATCGCATCATCCACGAGCCGGGAAATAGGCGAAAAACCATTGTCGAAAGCGCACATGTAGAGGAAGGGCAGCATTGCAGTACCAACCGGACGTCGTCCATTTTCAATGATGTCAAAATTGTCCCGTTCAAAATCACGTCCCGCTACGTATACCAGGGTTCCACCGGTCTTATTATCCACGGCATAAACAGCACCGTCGATATAGCGGTGTTGATCATTCGCGGGATCACGCGGATCCGAGTAGCGCACATGGGCATAATCCGGTCGCTTTTCAATTTCCTCCAAGCGTCGCCGCAATGCCTCTTCCGCCACTCGCTGCAGTTTACCGTCAATGGTGGTGTAAATGCGTATCCCCGCACTCTTCACGATTTCCTCGCCTCTCTCCGGGCTGTCGAACAGGTCAATCGCCTGCTGTTGCACAAGAGCGTGCAGGAAAGAGGTATGCCGTCTCAGAGGGTTTGGTCTTACTTCAAGCGCCTGCTGCTTCACGCGCTCCGCTTCCTTCGCGCTCAGGAACCCAGCGCGGTACATACGCTCAATCACGTCATTACGCCAGCGCTTGTTAAGTTTCGGGTTGCGGATAGGATTGTAGTTCTCAGGGTTTTTGATGAGCGCCGCCAAACTCGCGCTTTCTCGCACCGTAAGATCCGCTGGTTCCTTTCCAAAATATCCCAAAGACGCCGCGCGGATGCCATAATACCCCCTTCCGAAATAAATACGGTTCAGGTAAAACTCAAGGATCTGCTTCTTGTTGTAACGCTTCTCCAGACGACGCGCCAGGAATATCTCCACCACCTTACGTTCATAACGAGTTCCACCGCGTACCAGGGTACGGCGCTCCAAGTCGTACGCATTGCGTGCCAATTGCTGCGTAATGGTGGATGCCCCCTGGTTGGCATGTCCGTGCGACAGTGCAGCTTCCTTCATCGCCCGCAGAATCCCCATCGGATCGTATCCCTCGTGTGTCCAGAACGTCTTATCCTCCTGAGCGACAAGCGCATTGACCATACTCTGCGAGATGTGATCAATGGTTACATAGCTGCGATTTTCATCAAAAATACGCCCCAGCTCATCTCCGTTCCGATCGTAAATGATGCATGGATGATCCAAGTTATTCACATCCTCTAGGTTGAACTCATCCGCCCAACGGCTGTATTTTGCTGTCACCAGCACGAACAAGCCATACATCGCTCCTATACACAGAGCAAGCGTCACCAGCCCCATCAGGAGCAGGCGCACTATTGCTCGCCCTAGCCTGCCACTGCGCCCCTGTTGTCCTGCGCGCCGCGTACCCACGCGCTGACCTTCAGCCATAGCCCGGCGGTGCAAGTATTCATCATCTGGCTCCACCTCCACCACTCTACCACGCTTCTCCCTGCATGGCAAGAGGCAATTACGGGCAAACGCATTTGAGAGAAGTCAATCAACAGAGGAAATCCTCAATCTTCCGCAGGAGAGAGGGAACAAGCAGTAATGCTCAACAATCCGCATCCAAAATTCACATCGCGGAGTGTACTGCTATTGCGGTTTTCGTGTTCGGAAACAAGCGCGGTCTACCGACCGGAGAATTTGCCCCACTTTTTCACTTCATCCAAATGCGATTGCCGTCCTCTCAGAACGGACTGAGCCGGGCCTTACTCCTCCATTCCGCTTACCCGGGTGTCCACCTCATCCAATCGCTTTTGCCACAGGTAATGGCGCGTTTGGGAAACCAACACCCCCGACAACGCAATCATGCACACGAGATTCGGAAGAGCCATGAGTCCGTTCGCACAGTCCGCAAAGTTCCATACAATGGTGCTTCTGGGCACCACACAGCCTAAAAATACCGCCAACACCCATACCACGCGGTATGGCAGAATCAGCTTTTGTCCTCCCAAATAGGCCAAGGTCTGCTCCCCAAAGTACGACCACCCCAGCAAAGTGGATATCACGAAGGTGGCCAGGCTGATCGTGAGTAACCATGAACACACACTGCCCGTACTTGCAAAAGCGCGATAGGTGAGCATACCTTCCTCCCCATTTGCGATGTCGGGTGAAGCCAGTAAACAGATGGTGAGCGTTAATCCCGTGAGTGAGCATATCGCCACTGTGTCCCAAAACGGGCCGGTGGAGGAGACGAGCGCCTGTTGAACCGCATTAGGTGTGCGTGCCGACGCGGAAACGATGGGAGATGAGCCCATGCCTGCCTCGTTGGAGAAGAGACCGCGTCGCACGCCGGTCTGCATGGCAAGCATGATTGTGGAACCGATGAATCCTCCGGTTGTGGCCTGTTGCTGAAATGCCGAGGAACAGATGAGTTTCACTGCCGGCCACACGAATTCAAGATTCGAACCGATGAGTACGGCACAGCCAACCATGTAGATGACTGCCATGCTCGGCACGCAGGCCGTGCATACGCGCGATATCCCCTTCAACCCGAAGAGCAACACCACCGCTACCAGTACAGTCAATGCCAATCCGGTCTGCCAAGCCTCAATGTGCAACGGGCATGCCGAAAGCACGCCCGCCACAGCGTTCGCTTGAGTAATATTGCCGATGCCAAAGGCAGCCAATGCTGTGAACAAGGCAAAAATCACCGCAAGCCATTTGCACTGCATTCCCCGTTCAATAACATACATCGGGCCTCCCACAATATGCCCCTGTTCGTTACGCACGCGATAGCGGATGGCAAGCAGACTTTCGGCATACCTCGTGGACATACCAAGTACACCCGTCACCATGCACCAAAACACAGCTCCGGGTCCGCCTGTAGCCACAGCCGTCGCCACGCCTACAACATTGCCCGTACCCACATTGGCTGCCAGCGATACCATCAGTGAACCAAAATGAGAGATTCTTCCCTCCCCAGGGCACCCCACAAAATAGTAGCGTAATGCTGTAAAAATATACCTCTGCGGAAAACGCAGAAGCAATGTCAAATACAAATGCGTACCCAACAAACCAAAAAATAACACATATCCCCACAGCCAATCACTCGTCTGCGCCAAGAGTTCATCTATCGCCTCCACAAACACCTCGCGCATTGTACTTGCCTACTTCCCACATGTCAAGCTGTGCCTTGCTACCGCTCAGGGCAAACGCATTAGGGAATGTGTTTACCGAAGCAAAAAATGATGGTTAGCACGTTACTCGCATTTTGAGAAGTAGTAGCGGAGGCAAATCTCAAGCAAAACAGAAACAAAGTCACATAAGTAGATGTAAAGCGCAAGCCGGACCGCATCAAGAGAGAAAGCGATTGCTTTGACTCTACTTCTTGCCACGGCGGGCATGCTATGGTAGAATGGAGGGCATGGAAGACCTGATGCTGCCACATACGATCGCAAGCTATGAGTGCGGAGCAGATTTGCTGCTCAAGCCGGAATATTACCTGCTCTTCTGCCAGGAAATGGCAGAGTTGCACGCCTCCCACAACAGGATGGGCTATGATTGGGTGCTTGAACGAGGCATGATCTGGGTCGAGGTGCAGGGCGATTTTGAATTGCTGCGACGCCCGCGCTGGAAAGAGCTCGTGAATTTACGCACGAACACCGGCAAGGCTAGTCCTCTGCAAGCAAGGCGTTTTGTGGAGATGAGTGATGCAAGAGGAGAGATCATCGGGCGAGCCGATTTGATGTGGGTGCTCATCGATATCAAGACGCGGCGTCCTATGCCGCTGAAGCGCGCTGAGCTGGAAGTGCCGGAGGAATGTGCGCCCACGATACAGAGCTCGGTGCCCGAGCTACCGGAGGAAGGGGCACAGGACCTCGGCACGGCCCACATGATCACATCCCGCCGAGATATTGATTTCAACGGACACATCAATAACTCTGCCTATCTCACCTGGGCTCTCGATACGTTGCCGACGGCTCCGGGAACAACGCTGCGGCGCATCCATGTGCAGTACAAGCACGAAAGCGCGCAGGGGGAACCTCTGAGCATCCGCCATCGCGGGGCAGGCAAAATCACCGAACACATTGTCTGCGGCGGGGAAAAGCTGCGTGCGAGAATGCTGCTGGAATGGGGCGATTAAGCTCCGATGAGGTCAAGGTAACTCATCAACAGCTGCTGGCCGAAGAAGAACCAGATCCACGCTGCGAGGATGAGTGCCGGGCCAAAGGGCATGGGGACTCCACGCCGCACCCGTAGAATAAGAGCGAAGAAAAGAGAAATAAAGCTGCCGCCAACGAGAGCGAAGAGCACACCCTGCCAGCCGCAGAGAGCGCCGATAGCCATGGCGATCCATGCATCACCCCTGCCCATAGCCTCTCGTTCCATTGAGTACGATTCGCACGTACCGCTCAGGCAATCAAAATCTTCCAAACTACGGCGAATGCCGTCCGGCAAAATGAGAGCATCTTCCGCGAAGCGCAAAGACGACACGCCGTCCGGCAAAGAGCACGCCGAAATCACTGCCTTTTGCAGCGTGATGGAGCAATTTTTCCCGGTGAAAAGCTGAGACCAGAAGATGCGCTGCTCTCCGATAGTCATAAGGACATCATCCCCTTCCTGACAGAGGCGCCAGGGCTGCGGAGATTTGAAATGCACGCTGCGGTGGCCGAAGACAAGGCGCCCAACCAGGGCGATGAGACGGAAAATCAGAAACCCCGTCGCCATGCCGGTTACGCTGAACACGACTCCATGTAGTGGGGAAAAAGCTGCGGGCTCGACAAGCTCCGGGGCACAAACGGCGGTGAGAATCCCAAGGAAAGCGCCAATCATTGCCAGCGGAGGATACACAATCATATCCCTCGCATCCATCATCAGCATGCTGAGCATGCAAGCCATCCACAGGCACACGAAAGACTGCACAGCAACAGGCTCGAAGTCCAGCTCCCACGCGGTGAAACCAAACAGCAGTGCGCAGGAAAGCTCCACAAGCATATAGCGTGGGCTGATGGGTTTCCCGCAGCAAGCGCTTCTCCCACGCAGGCAGATCCAGCTGACGATGGGGAAATTCAGATACAAGGGAATGGGCTTGCCACAGGAGGGACAAAACGAGCGGCGCGGATTATTCACGCTCATGCCTCGCGGGATGCGATAGATCACCACGTTGAGGAACGACCCGATGCAAGCGCCAATGAGCGCAAAACCCAGAGGAAGAATGACAGCAATATCCATGAATCCCATATCCGGCATGGTGTGTATCCTACCAGATCACCCGAGCTGTGGCAAGAATACCTTGCGTATTATCGAGCGTAGCTGTGCAGGGACTCGGAAGACGGCGCAAAATTGACAACCACGAAGGTGATGATGACGCAGACAAAGCCCAGAATAAGCAAACCGCGGCGTTCTCTGGCCTCACCGGTGAACAAGTGGAAGTACGTGAGATAGACCAGCCAGGTGATGAGAGACCACACTTCTTTGATGTCCCACGACCAGTAACGACCCCATGCCACATCGGCCCACAGAGCGCCACTGCACAAACCGAAAGTCATAAAAGGGAAGGCGAAGCGAGCTGCGGCATCGGCGGCACGCAGACGCAAATCGCGCTTCCCGCCGAAAGCCCCGACGGCGCATACGAAAGAAATCGCCAGGAGACCGTAGGAAATCACATAGCTCACTACATGCGGCACAAACCAGGGGGATTGCAGGGCAGGAGCTTGTCGCCATCCGGCCTGGAGAGGCATACAGAGTGCGCCGATGAGCGAAACAACAGCGGCTCCGGCAATAGGCCCGTCAAGAGGAAGATGACGTTTCCGAACGAGCAACCACCAAGCCGGCGCGAGAGCCAGTGGAAAGAAGCAGAGCACGTGGCGCATGTTGCCAAAGGGGGGAGCCTGAGCCGCAACAGCATTCGAGACGAACAAAAGGATGCAGAAGCCCCAACCGAAAAGCAGAAAATAATTGCCTCGCCGCCCACTGAGCAGACAGAATGCCGCACAGGCCGCGGAGAAAGCCACCGCAGATGCCGAAGTGAAGATGACGATAAAAGCGTTCATGCTGCGGCAATCCTTTCTCCTTGGGGCGCAAACCCCCATACGAACGAACAGAGCGCCAACCCGACGGCTCCGATGTAAATAAAGGGACGGCCGGGCGACCGCCGCAAGAGGAGCTGCACGCGTTTCCCGGATGCATCCGCGCTCAGCAGGTACACCAACCAACCGTTGAATGAAATGGGCTCATTCACGCGCAGGCGGAACTGCCCCTCGCCGTCTGCAAATGACAGCCCAGAATTGACTGTGGGTTTGAGGCGGCAAGAAGCAATGTATTCGCGCACGGGGGCGACATGCTGAAGCAGCAAGCGCGGAGGGGAGCCGGGAAGCAGCCGGTACCTTTGCGTCGAACCTCCGGCTTCCTTCGGCGCCGGGAGCAAACTCGTCAGTGGCCAGCTCTCGGAGCCCAGTCGCACGAAGGGGCCATCGCGCTTCGGACTTCCGACAAATTGCCAGCGTCCCTTATCGTGGCGCAACAGAGAATAAGTCTCCCCACCTTCATAAGTCTTCACCTCATAGCTTTCCACCTGCACGGAGAAAGGCTGCTCTCCCGCGGGATATGCCGAACCGCCGACCAAACAGGTGATGGGCGCTTCCCACGCGCGGTAAAAATCGGTATAAACACCTATCAGAAGGCACACGATGAAAAGATGCATCGCGGCAGTCCAGAGTCCGGGAGCGCGCATGGCGCGAAAGCCGAGGTACCCCAGCACACCTGCGATCATGAGGGATACGAACGCGAGACACGCCATACCGACCACGCCGAACCACATGGCCCCCCCGAGGCGTGCAAAGTGAACAGCTTCCTCTCCAAAAAAAAGCAAGCCGGGCAATGCCAGAGCAGCCAAACCAAGGAGGAACAGCCCCGCAAGCAGGCGAAGGAAATGCCGCCGGGCAAGCGCGTAGGCCCCGATGAAGCAGACCAGTCCCGACGCGATTCCCAGCCCGAGCATTAAACCGCTGTGGTACGTCTCTGGATGGTCGCGCACGAGAAGAAGCGCAATCAACGCCATCAGAACGGGCGCCGCGTAATGAGCCAGAAAAAGCAACCCAGCCGGCAA
Organism: uncultured Akkermansia sp.; assembly: GCA_947631435.1. Taxonomy (GTDB): domain Bacteria; phylum Verrucomicrobiota; class Verrucomicrobiia; order Verrucomicrobiales; family Akkermansiaceae; genus Akkermansia. Next base: position 28,945 of record CANRLM010000005.1, on the reverse strand, counting down.
CTTGAGCGTGGCAGCGCGTATGAAGGAGGAAAGTAACTTCATCACCAGTGCCAGGAAAGAGAGAAGACGCCCATGAGCGAGCTTTCATCCTGGGTTCGATAGGTGCGACTGTGCAGCAAAATTCCGCAGTAATAGTCGATTCCATGGTACGAAGCTCCCACTCCCAGCTGGGCTTCTATCTGCCACGGCGTCCGGCTGCAGCTCCGCTCAAAATCATGGAAGAGGCCACCGTCAATTGTTAAATCTCGAGCCACATACCCCCCGCTGACCCCCGCCAGCAGAAAATAGGAGGGCGCATCGCGGCGGTAATCCGGCTTGAGCAGAGGATTAAGCGCAAAATGAGTCGGTTGGATATTGTTGCTACTCAAAGAAGGCGGCAAGTTACGACCGATACGGAAGAAAAGACCGACATTGCCTGCCACACTGAAAGATCCGGCCGTTTCGTAAAGCTGAAAGGCGCCATCGGTTTCCCAGTCGTTTTTCAACTCGCGTTCCATAGCCGGAACACGCCATACCTGCCGTGAACTGAGCTGAAAAGTAACCTCAGAATGAATTTGATCGGTCCATCCGCACCATTTTTCCATGCCAAAAAGCTCATGAACAGCATTCTGAGTCTTGCCCGCAAGGGAGGCATTCCCCGTTACCCCGATCTGCAACTCCGTGCTGCTGCCAAAATCCACCCCGCGTGTCATGAAAGCCCCGCCAAGGGCAAGGTAGCCGCAATAGGGGTGTTCTCCCTCCACTCTTCCGAAAGTGTGAGTCTCAGGAGTGTACATAGTCTGCATAAGACTAAGTCCATACGCGCGAGAAGAACTCGGGGAGTAAAGATAATCCAGGCGAGTGCCATGGGAATAATTGCGGTCGGCATTAGAAATGGAGTCGTTCTCAAAAATGCCGCGAAAATGGTGACGCGGTGCCTCCGTGTACCCCGGTTCGCCGGGCAGAGGGACAGTATCCGCGGCAGTTGCTAACCCGGCTGCCGCTGCGTAAACCAAAACAGGAATCATCCCCATAGGCAGCAGGCTACTCCAGTATACCCTGAAGGTCAAGCTTAAATTTCATCATTCAAACTGGCACACGAGCATCTGTTCCCAGCATCGACTTGCTCTTCTCTTTCTCCGGCCAAAAGGGTTCACCTCGTTCGCAAAATTTCATAATCAACTCCGGAAGCAATCGATAACAAAAGGAAATTTTCCTTTCCTGATAGAGGGGCAAAAACAACCCAGAAACCTCCTACCGGGAGGAGGCGACAAAGTCGCGCAGGGCATGGGCACAGGTCCGAATGAGAGCCGGACCACGATAGACAAAGCCCGTGTAGAGCTGCACGAGACTTGCACCAAGTTTCATCTTCTGCACCGCATCCTCCGCAGAGAAAATACCGCCCACTCCGATGATAGGAATACTGCCGCGCAGCTCCTTGGCGAAAGCCTCGAGGGTTTCGTTGGAGCGGTTGTAGAGCGGCGCCCCGGAGAGTCCGCCTTTTTCGGCGGCGGAGGGATGTCCCTCTACCCCTTTGCGAGAGGTTGTTGTATTGGTGCAGATGAGGCCATCCAACTGGCAGTCCTGGAAAACGTGGGCGAGTTCGCGGATCTGTTGTTCACTCATATCAGGTGATACCTTCATCACGATGGGAACATATCTACCTGTTTCCTGGGACAGGTTAGCCTGCTCACTCTTGAGAGAGGCCAGTAAATCCGCAGCTTTCTCTGCTTTAGCCAATTCGCAGAGATTGGGGACATTCGGGCAGGAAAAATTGATCGCCACGTAATCCGCTACCGGCCATGCAGCACGCAAACAGGCCAGGTAATCAATGCGAGCCTCATCATTCGGCGTGACTTTATTTTTGCTGATATTCACGCCGAGGATACCGCGGAAATGGCGGCGGGAAGCTAAATTTTCCACGCCTCGGTCGATTCCCGGGTTGTTGATACCCATGTGATTAATAATTGCCCGCTGGGGAACGCAACGGAAGAGGCGAGGATGAGGGTTGCCGGGCTGAGGGCGCGGGGTGAGAGTGCCGACCTCGACAAAACCGAAACCGAGAGCTCCGAAGGCATCCACGGTGTTCCCCTGCTTGTCCATGCCGGCAGCAAGACCGACGCGATTTGGAAACCGAAGCCCCATCACTTCAACGGGATCATCCACCGGCTTACCGCAGAGAAGCTGCAGGAGACCCAACCTCTCTCCCACGCGCAACATAGCAAGAGTAGGCTCGTGCACTGCCTCGGGGGAGAAACAAAAAAGGATCTGCTTGACTGGATTATAGAGAATGGGGTTCACGTTGCCTTCTTACTTGAAGGCACTCTACCATAGCGTCGCTGAGATTGCAACAGATTATTTATCCGGCAGAGGTTGGTGTGTACGGGAAGCGAAGACCGCTCCTGTGCAGAATGTTACCATGGTTCCTATGGTTACGCGCCAGGGAAAGGCAATGAGAGGAATCGCCCCGCGGCGACCTAGAAACTCCAGCGTCATCACCGCAGCAAATCCAGCGAACATGGCAAGGATATTGCCGAAGTCACAACCGCGGTAGCGAGTGAGCATACCAAGTAGAAAAATGCCGAGCAAAGACCCGTAGGTGTAGCCAAAAATGCCGAGAGCGATAGGGAGGATACGAATAGTCGGGTCCATCACACTGTACCAGGCTGTGGCAGAACCGACCACAATAAGCAGCAGGGCAAAGCCCACAGTCAACAGTCTCGCGGCGCGAAGAGTTTGCTCCTCTGAGGCATCCGGTCTCCAAACGCCCAGGTACCAATCGCGCGTAGCCGTAGTTGCGAGAGCGTTCAGAGCGGTGGAGAGAGAGCCCATTGCCGTAGCCAGTAGAGCCGCGATGAGCAGGCCGCGCAGACCGGCGGGAAGATAGTGGATGATAAAAGAAGGGAAAATCTCAATCGCACGTTCCGGCGGAGATATGCCCTGCGTCTGGTAAAAGACGAATACCAACATTCCGCAGGCCAGGAAGACCATCACGATGGGCATATCCAGAACGCCGGATATAATGATGGCTCGCGAACCGGTGCTGCGGTTGCGCGCAGCGAGCATGCGCTGCACCATATCCTGGTCCGTCCCCATGGTGGCCATCGTGATAAAAGTGGCGCCCAAAATGGCGGACCAGATCGTGTACTCTCCGGTAAGAATGGAGCGAAGATCTTCCGCAAGCCCTTTGCCGGTGATGCCGAGATCGAAGACACGCCAGGGAGAGAGCGGAGTGTGGTGACAAGGGTTCTGAGAAGAGTCAGAAATCGTTGCAACGATGGTACTCCATGCGTCGCTGAAGGAGCCATCGCCCATGATGCTCACAAAGAGGAACACAACCGTCGAAACCACAGAAATCGCGAGAATGCAGGCCTGAAGCACATCAGTCCACACCACGGCTTTAAGGCCGCCCAGTGTGGTGTAGATGGTAGTGACGATGGTGATAAAAGTGAGCGCTGCGAAGTAGATGAGCACCGTCTCGTGTTCGCTTGCTGATTCTCTCCCGGTGAGGAAGCAGTAGGCGATGACCAAAAGGATGCCCGCAAAGAAAAGACGCGTCCCGCTGGCCAGTACTCGAGAAATCAGAAACACAACGCTGGCGCAGCGTCGCGTCAGCACTCCAAATCGTTTCTCCAAATACTCATAGATGGAAACCACTCGGTAGTGATAGAAGGGACGCAGGAAAAATTTCCCCACGATGATGCGTCCCAGCAGAGTTCCGATACCAAGCTGAACGTAGGTGAAATTGCGCAGCACAAACCCCTCGCCCGGGGTACCGAGAAAGGAAGCGGCGCTAATTTCAGCAGCGATGATAGAGGCGAGAATTGCCCACCACGGGAGACTTCTATTGCCCAGCGCATAACTTTCCAAGCTGTCCTGGCGACGCCCCGCGTAAAGCCCGATGCTGAAAATCGCGCAGAAGTATGCCAGGATAACGAGCAAATCAGTCTGCATGGAGAACCGATGGGGAGGAGAGAGGAGAGGCGAATGAGCGCAAAATCAGCCCTGTCGGTACTCCAGCGCAGCAGCCACAAGCCCTTTGAAGAGGGGATGCGGAGTGGTGGGGCGACTCTGGAATTCCGGATGGTATTGACAGGCGATGAAGAAAGGATGCCCCGGTAATTCAACGACCTCCACGAGACCATGTTCATCATTCACGGCCGAAATCACGAGGCCTGCTTTTTCGCAGACGTCACGGTACTCCGCGTTGAACTCATAGCGGTGGCGATGACGCTCGGAGACCATCTCCCGCCCCTCGTACAACTTACAGCAAAGAGTGCCGGGAAGAATGTGCGCCGGGTAAGCCCCCAGGCGCATGGTGGCCCCCATGTTTTCGATATGCTTCTGCTCCTCCTGGAGGCAGATGACGGGGTGAAGAGTTTCCTTCGCAAACTCGGTGGAATTAGCGTCCGGAAGGTTCAACACGTGGCGAGCAAACTCAATCACTGCGACCTGCATCCCCAGGCAGATTCCCAGGAAAGGAATGCCTTTCTCGCGCGCATACTGCACCGCCATGATTTTTCCCTCAATGCCTCGGCCTCCGAAGCCTCCGGGAACGAGAATTCCATCCACCTCTCCAATCATTTCTGCGCAAGAGCTGTGCTCCAGCGCCTCGGCATCCACGCGAATGATCTCCACCCGGCAATCATTCGCGGCTCCGGCATGCGTGAAACTCTCATAGATGGACTTGTACGCGTCCTGGAGAGAAATATACTTACCTACCACCGCAATGCGCACGCTGTGCGAAGGATGTATGACACGTCCCACAAACTTCTGCCAGTCATCCATCTTCGGCTTGGGGGTGGTGATTCCCAACACCTCAGTCACAATGCGATCCACCCGGTCGCGCCCCAGGTCAATCGGGCACTCGTAAATCGAATGCCGCACGTCAGCAAACGCCACCACATGATCCGGCGCCACATTGCAGAACATCCCAATTTTCTTCTTCTCTTCATCCGTGAGATTATCCATCTCCGTGCGGCACACGATGATGTCCGGCATAATACCAATTTCACGCAGCTTAGCCACACTCTGCTGCGTCGGCTTGGTCTTGGTCTCCCCCGCCGCTTTAATGTATGGCAGCAGAGTGACGTGGATGAAACAGCAGTTCTGTCGCCCTACCTCCAGCGCAAATTGCCGTAAAGCCTCGAGAAAAAGGTAACCCTCAATATCTCCTACTGTTCCACCAATCTCCGTGATAATCACGTCGCACTCCTTATTCGCCTCTGTTAGGTCGTAGAGGCGCTGCTTGATCTCATCCGTCACGTGCGGAATGTACTGTACCGTTTTGCCAAGGTAGTCCCCTCTCCGCTCTTTCTCCAAGACGTGCTCAAACACTTTGCCGCTCGTCAGGTTGTTCAACCGGGAAAGCTGGCAGTGCACAAACCTCTCGTAGTGCCCCAGGTCCAAATCCGTTTCCGCTCCGTCGTTCAGCACGTAGACCTCCCCGTGCTGGTATGGATTCATCGTCCCGGGATCAATGTTCAGGTACGGGTCAAATTTCTGCATCGTCACGTCCAACCCGCAATGCTCCAGCAAAGTGCCGATTGATGCTGCTGCCAAACCCTTACCCAGCGAAGATACGACGCCGCCTGTCACAAAAATGTACTTCATAGGTTAGCTCGCATCCTACCATGCCCCTGTTACGCTGTCCAGCCTTGTCTCCCCTATCCGGAGTCGAATTACACGGTTGCAAGACAAACATATTTAACGTTTCTTTCTACAGATTAATGAGTCACAAAAAAGTCTTGACACGGGAAGAAAAGATAGGATACTTTGTAAATTATCTTTACAAAGTGAGTAAAATCGGACAAGAAATTATACGGATCTTGCAGGAGCAAGGGTCCGGGAGTTGTTCGCAGCTGGCGGCAGTAGTAGGAGTGAGCCGGGTGACGGCGCATGAGGAGCTGAGGAAACTGAAGGCGGCTGGGGAAGTTAAGGTAGAGAGGAAGGAAAGCCGCGGGGGAAGACCCGGACAAGTGTATACGTACAGTGGAGGTCAGGGGCAAAGATTGGCGGTGATTCTGGAACGGCGAGCCGCGGTGATTTGCGTGGAGATAGAACGGGTTGGGCCGGATGGAAGAGAGGAATTGCTGGGGACGGGCAATTACGCAGCTCTGGAAGTTCAGAGTTTGGAGGGATGTGTGGCAGAGGCAGTGAGGGGAGTAGGAAACATACGGAGTATAGGGTTGATAGGAGAGGAAGAAGGATTGAGGTATTACCAGCACGTGGGAAAAGCCTTTCACTGTGTTTCTTCGTTTGTGGGAACGGCAGAATCGCTCACTCGGGAACTGGAGGGCGTAGTCGGGGTTTACCTGGGAGGGGAGGGGAAGGTGCCGGAAGGGGGGATATGGCACGCCGGAAAATGGCACAGGATGGGGCGGTTAGATTGGTTGCCGATGCCGGCGAATTGGCAGCAGTTGGATTACAGCGACCATACGCTCGTGGAGGAAATGGTGGCGCGGCTTGTGCAAATAATCAGCTGCGTCGTGTCACCGCGGGTCGTGGAACTGCATGCCGATTTCTGGAGCAATAAGCTTTCCCAGCGCATACGCTTCAACGTACAGTCGAAGCTGCAGGGGGCGAGTCCTTCACTGTTGTTTCATGCGGTGGATGAGGCGAAGGTAAGGAGAGAGCTGAGGAAGGCAGTGTGGCGGGTTGGAGACTCGGCAGTTCATCACTCCAAAGGTAAGATCGGTGGGAATCGACCTGCTTCTCGTTCACATAAAGATTGATTCGCCAGGTGAGAATGTCGCCTTTCTTCGCACGCTCGGGGCCATTGAATACAAACGTTGTTCGTCGAATTCCACGGAAGGAGCGAGGGGAGGAATAATTGACAGAGCGAGAAAAAACTCGGGAGGCCGTACCGGCCTGAGTGTAGAGCATTTCGATACGGGTGGGAGCCTCGGGGCATCCATCATACCACTCTACAAAATAGTAATCTCCGAGCCGGTTCATGCGTTCTCTGGAGGAATTGGCGCCGTACAGCAAGTACTGAGCGTGGGCGCGCATGGGGCTATGCTCCCAAGCCATATCCGGTAACTCTACGCTCTTGAGGGGCAAGTCTGTGACGTAGCGCAGAGAGGAGTGACTCGAACAGCACACAAGCGTCACCGGGCTCGCGGCGAGCACAAAAAGAAACCGTAGTTTTTCAAACAGATTCATGAGGGCTTTTTTTCATCGGGGTTTGCGTTTTTCAGGAAACTCCAGTCTGCCAGGCTGGGCAGTGGAATCTCCACGGTACCAATGCGTGCGCGCAACATAAACCACAGCTTGCGGAAATTTCCCACTGCGTACCGACGGTCGAACACGCGATACTCATCCGCCTGCATCTTTTCCAGGATGGTATGGTAGATGAGGCTCATGGCCTGGGCGGGAATAAGAGCATTCCGATCTTCCACACTGAGGGCCTGGTAGCATTCTTCTGCCTCGCCGAAGAATTTTTCGGCGAGCGCTGCTTCGTAAGCCAGCAGCTGACGCATGCGGTAGCTGTAGCGTTGCTCCCGAAGATCATCAAGACTCACACCAAAGAGCTTCATATCTTGAGCCGGAAGGTAGATGCGCCCGTACTTACGGCAGTCCTCCGCCACATCGCGCAAGATATTCACCAGTTGCAACGCGTAGCCGAGAGCCACGGCATAATCCTTTGCGTCTTTGCCTGCGCCCATCACCTGCGCGGCAGTGATACCGACGCAGGAAGCTACTTTGTACGCATATGCAAGCATATCCTCTCGTGATGTCGGCTGTTTCTGGTCGATATCCCCGCGACAGCCCTCAATAAGCTGCAGCATGGGTTGCAGGTCCGGCTTCACTTCCCGTATCATTGCCTGCACTTCATCCTCAATGCCGGGCGTGGGCTCAACAGCATGGGTGATAACAGCAATCCAACGGTCGAGAGCGGCGTGACGCTCAGAGGGACAGGAGAGCACAGGTTCGTCCACGATATCGTCAATAATGCGGCAAAAAGCGTAGAACTGCGCCATATGGCGGCGGCGTTCCTCCGGCAAGTTCACCAGGGTGAAGGCCAGGTTGGACTTTGCATTGCGCGTAATTGCATCTGCTTGCGCATTTTCATTCATAGTATCCTAATCGATTCTTCCCCAGTGAGAGGTAAAAGGCCAGAGAGTAAAACAGGCCGGCCCGAGGACGTTAAACTGTCGCACCGGACCCCAATAGCGGGAATCCAGAGAATTGGTGGTGTTATCACCGAGAGCGAGGTATTCACCGAGGAAAAACTGCCATGGTTTGGCGAGGCGCACCCGGCTGCCGGTCGTAAGGAAAGCTCCCGGGACTCGCACGGGAGAGAGAGCGTGGTAGCCTTCAGGCCCGTACGGCGGGAGCGCCCTCTCCACGCGAGCTATGCCGGGTTCTGTGGCAGGGCGTCCATTGACAAAAAGCTCCGGGGAACGGATGCTTGCAGAATCTCCGGGAAGAGCGCAAAGGCGCTTGATGTAGTGAGTCGCCGCAGCTTGATCGCGCAGCTGTTGAGATCCGGAGGTTCTGATGCCTCTCGTATCAAAAACAAAGGTTTCCCCGCGTCTGGGCTGTCGGAACTGGTAACTGATGCGATCTGCCAGCACCATGTCTCCAGCATCGATGCGCGCGCGCATAATGGTCTCGCCGGCGTCAAAGGGGATGGTAAAGAGGGCTCCAGTCGAGTCATGGGCGATTTTCCCCCGGTTGCGCAGGTACTGTAATACCGTGCCGCTGGAAGCAGGAAGCTTCACCTGACTCCCGTCGTCAAACTCCAGAGTCGTACGCGTGAAGAGCAAAGCATAGCGCTCGTCGCGCCAGTGCAAGAGGCGTTTTTTACAGTCCGCCTTCACATCCACGTACGTGCTGCCCAGGGTAATTTTATCCCATGCTCGCCGCGGGAAAGAAGGGATTTCATCCACTGCGTGCACAACGATGCCGTTGAGGCTCGGCCACATGGAATTCGTCGGAATGCGGAAAGGCTGAATGTAGTAGGCACGCAGTCCGAGTAAAACTACCAGCACCACCACGATTGACTCCAGCGCTTCGACCCAACTGGGGGCGTGAGAAAAAGAAGCGTTCAGGTACATCTCCCTGAGTTCGATATTGAGGCGTTGAACCTCACTGCGTCGCCAGAGCAGGAGCGCTCTGCGCAGTCGGTGTATATCGGCCCGCATAGCTTCCTGTCGCTCCGGGGAAATTTCGGGTTTAAAATGATGCAGGGTGTGGGAAAGCCTGGCTGCAAGTTCATTTCCAGTGCGGCGCCAACGGGGTAAAAACCACGCCAGCAGCGAGTCCGCCGTGCCGTTAAGCAAAGCGAGCAAAAAGAGCAGGATGGTAGTAATGAATTTGCGCATGGCGAGGGGTTCCGTTTATTTTACACATTGCATCATCGATAGCAACGAAAAACTCAGGAATACATCGAAAGGGAATTCTCTAGTTCCGTAGAAAGCTCCACAGAAAATTTCTTTCCCAGCTCAAGGCGAACGGCATTGCCCAGAGAATTTCGAATCGTGACACACACTGGAACCGATCCGGGATGTTTCACGAGTACCTCGCGGATTCGCGCAAGGTCCTCCGTATCGTGGCGGGTCGTCAGCAGATTGAGCTCAAAGCGGCGCGCTTTGCGAGCTCCGGCGGGGTTTCTTAACGTGGGAATAAGTTCCATTGAGTTGATAGAAACGCGTTTACCACCGCTTCGATCATCCTCCATGATTCTGGCGCGGAAACGCACAAAACTCCCCTCTTGCAAGAGCCCTTCCACAGCATTAACCTTTGAGTAAGTATCCCCCCACACGAGGCATTCCGTGGTGCCGGTAAAATCCTCCACCGTGACCACGGCAAAGCGTTGACCGGAATTTTTGGAGGTTCGAATAGTGACAGAGCGAATCATGCCGGCCATATCCTTCACCGTACGCATGTCCTCGCGGGAGATTTCTGACAGAGAACCGATAGGGGTAATGCCTGGTTTATCAATGATGCCTCGCATGACGTCCAGTGGATTACCGGTGAAATAAAACCCGGTGAGATTTTTTTCATCTTCAAGGCGGCGCTCCTTGGGCCACTCGTGAACGACGCCTTGCTCCTCACTTTCCACAGGGGCGGTGTCAATAACACTAAACAGTGCCATCTGCCCGGATTCTTTGTCGCGGTGTACGACGGCGGCTCCGCCCATGCAGCGGTCGATATCCTCAAAGGCCTGGGCTCGCGTGCAACGCATCCAGTCAAATGCCCCGCACTGCACCAAAACCTCAATTTGATTGCGCCGGAGATTCTGGTTCGGAATCCGGTAGCAGAGATCTTCCATGCTCTTGAAGGGACCGTTTTTTTCTCGTTCTTCCACAATGATTCGTACTGTCTCGGCGCTCATGCTCTTGACGGCTGCGAGACCGAAGCGTACGGCGAGGCGACCATTAGGCATAACCTCCGGCTGAAACTTCACACCCGAATGGTTCACGCAGGGGCCAAGAACCTCGATGCCCATGCGATTAGCCTCCTGAATGAACACGCCGATTTTCTCATTCACGGCTTCATTAGACATTAGCCCGCAGAGAAACTCCACCGGGTAATGTGCCTTCAGGTACGCCGTCCAATAAGAAATATGGCCGTAGCAGGCAGAGTGCGATTTGTTGAAGCCGTAGCCCGCGAACATCTGGATCTTGTCGAAGATGGCATTAGCGGTGGTAGCCTCAATGCCGTTGGTCTCGAAACACCCCTTCACAAAACGAGCCCGTTGTTCATCCATCTCCTTTTTGTCCTTATGCCCCATGGCTCGGCGCAGGATGTCCGCGCCGCCGAGGCTGTAACCGGCCAGCAGCTTGGCCGCCGCCTGCACCTGCTCCTGGTAGATCATCACGCCGTAAGTGGGACCGGAAACTTCCTCGAGCAGGGGGTGCTCATAGCTCGCTTTCTTTTCCCCTTTCTTCACGGCGATCATGTCGTCGATGAACTGCATCGCACCCGGGCGATACAGAGCGAGCAGCGCAATAATGTCGTCTATTTTCTCAATCCCATACCGGCGGCAGGTATCTACCATCCCGGAACTTTCCAACTGGAACACCCCCATCGTCTCCCCGCGGTTCAGCAAAGCCAGCGTCTCCGCATCCTCGATATCCACGGCGTCATAGCGAAAATCCGGCACACGCCAGCGCACGTATCGCTCAGCGTCTTTCATCACCGTGAGCGTCTTAAGTCCCAGAAAGTCCATCTTCAGCAAACCGGCGTTGTAGATAGCGCTCATGTCGCATTGCGCCACCACTTCCCCCTGCGGGTTGCTGAGATCGTCGCGCGTGAGCGCCACATATTCGTCCAGATCACGATCGCCGATCACCACCCCTGCCGCATGCATCCCAACGTTGCGGATGGTTCCCTCCAGCTTGAGTGCGTAATTCCACATCTCCCTGTACAGGGCGTCACTCTCTATCATCTTGCGCAGGTCCTCATTGTTCTTGTAGCTGCTTTCCAGCGTCACTTTCGGACCATTTTCGATCTGCTTCGCCACGCGGTCGCTCTCGCTGTAGCTCATATCCAGAACGCGTGCCACATCTCGCACCACAGATTTAGCGCCCATGGTGCCGTAGGTGATGATATGGGTCACGGCGCGTTCGCCGTATTTCTGGCGCACGTATTCAATGACTTCAGGGCGACGCGTCTGGCAAAAGTCAATATCGATATCCGGCGGGCTTACGCGTTCCGGATTAAGGAATCGCTCGAAAAGGAGGTCAAACTTAATGGGGTCGACGTCGGTGATGCGCAAGCAGTACGCCACGAGCGAGCCTGCCGCCGAACCTCTTCCGGGCCCTACAGGAATGTCATGATCCTTTGCCCAGTTGATGAAATCTGCCGTGATGAGGAAGTAGCTGGCAAAGCGTAGCTGGTTGATGATTCCCAATTCGCGGTCCAGTCGTTCGCGCAGGTTCTGGTCCGTGTCAGCTCGTTCCTGCCCGTAGCGCCGGGCAAGACCTTCGTAGCAAACGCGACGCAGATACTCCTCGCGAGGGGAACCGTCTGGTGTGGAGAACTCGGGGTAGCGATCGGTGGAAGTAGAATCCAGTTTGATAGAAATATTGCAGCGTTCGGCGATGCGCACCGTGTTCTCGTATACTTCCGGCAACTCCGGGAAAAGCTCGCGCATTTCCTCCTCGCTCTTGAGGTAAGAACTCGTCGGGTAATTGATACGCTTGGTATCCGCCCGCTTGTTCCCAGTACCTACGCAGATGAGAATATCGTGCGCATCATGATCCTCCTCTTTCAAAAAGTGAGCATCATTGGTCACCACCATTCCCACGTCATACTTGCGGGCTATACGCACCAGCTCCGGTGTGCAGCTCCGCTCACTCTCCAGCCCATGGTCCTGCAGCTCCACAAAAAGGTTCTCCCTGCCATAAATGTTCAGCAGCTCGCAAAGAGTTTCTTCCGCCTTCTCCGGCTGTCCCTGCAGTATCCACTCTTGCAGCGGCCCGGAGATACACCCTGTAAGGCAGATCAGTCCCTCCCGGAACTCCCGCAGAGTTTCCATATCCACCCGGGGTTTGTAGTAGAACCCCTCCAAATGCGCCCGGGAAACCAATTTGATGAGGTTGGCCCAGCCTTGATTATTCTCGCAGAGAAGTACCAGGTGAGTGTATTTATTGCGCCCCGGAACCTGTTTCTTTTCTTTCAGCGGCGTGGGAGAAAGGTAGATCTCGCAACCCAGAATAGGCTTGAAGAGCGGTTTGGGATCATCCGGGTGCTCCTTGTTCCATCTGATGCGTTCTTTGTTGCTCTTTTTGGCGTTCACGAGGAACTCGATGGCTCCATACACGTTTCCATGGTCCGTGATGGCCACGTTGTGCATCCCCAGCTCTTCACAGCGCGCAATGAGCTGGTCTGAGCGAATCATTCCATCCAGCAGAGAATACTCTGTATGTACATGCAAGTGCGCAAACGCCATGGGCGTATTCTACCGCATCCCGGCACATAAGGCAAGAACGGGGAAGCGAATTCGAATTGAGCTAACGAGCCGGAGGCTCGGGAATTGCGAAGCGGGAGCGGAGGTGAATTCCTGGGTGCGGATGGGTGCGCATCATTTGCCTGCTCCCTCCGTCCTGCAGGAGGTTGAGCATTTTCTCTGTTGATTGACTTCCCACAAGTGCGCCCGTCCTGGTCCGGGGTCCCCTGGTTTTGAGGCCCTCCCCTCTGTTCTAAAGCAGGATTTTCCGGGATGAATGAAGTGAAAAAGCGAAGGGGCTATTTCCCCTCCACGGCATCAACCCAAATTTCCAGGGCACCCTCGGCGTATGCACCATAGCTGGAGGAAGGATCGATATTACGCATCTCGGTGTAGACGGCTCGTAGCAAGTCGACCGGGGCGCTGTTGCGGCGGAGGTGCCCGGCGTAAGCGGCCATAATCATCTGGCGCTCCGTGGGGGTAAAAGTGCCGCTGGCAAGAGTACCACGGATATATCGATTTGCTTCGACGATGCTCATGAGCTGGAGCTTCTGAACCATTCCGTTGTTTGCAGGATCAAAGGATTCATGATCAGGAGGCTTGATACTGGTAACGGAGAGAGCTTCGCGCATGAGGCGCTCCTTATTGGCGCCGGATGCGTGTGACGCCTGTGCGAGGAGTTTTTGCTGTTTGTTGAAATCACTCAGGAGCTTTGTGAGGGCCTCCTGCACAGTTTGAGGATTCTCCATCTGAGTGGCGCTCTGTACGGCGCCACGGAAGTTTCCTTGACCATCCACAATGGCAAAGCAAGGATAACTCCAAATACCATCTGGCAGTCTATGTTTGCCCATGATGCGCTTGAATTCCGCCTGTTCCTTTTCGTTGGGAAGTTGATAAACAGGGATCACGACATAAATCTCCTTGTTGAGTATGCGCATGAACTCCCTGTTCTTGTTGCTCATGATGGCGTCGTAGGCAGCTTTTCCCACTTTGTCGAAATTAGCTCCATAACAGAACAGAATGACCGGTTTGTCATGACCGGCCTTTTTCAGCGCTTCGGGATAGGAACGGGTGAGTCCGGCCCGGGCGGCGGTCCCAAGAAGCAGTAGCAAAGAAATCAGTAGGGAGAAGAAACGCTGAATCATAAAAAAGAGGGTGTTTATTTTTGAGGTTTCCCGTAGACATAAAAACCGAGGATGTTGCTATTTTCCCATTTATCGCCTTCACGAAGGAGTCGTACAAAGCGACCGCTCGTATCTGACTTTTTCAAGTCAAACCTCATAATTTTATCGGTAATCTCCGGGTCCACCTGGGTATCGACCCAGTTTTGCCCATCGTCGGACACTTCCAGATGGAAGGGGCGATCCTTCACGATGGGGCATTCAAACAACGCGACGAGACCGGTGAGGGCACTCGCCTTATCAAGTTTTACCTTGATGCCATTTTTCCCTTCGAACTTAAAGGGGATACTCCCGCCATTCTTTTGCAGCACACCCCAGTGGAGGCAAGATTGCTTTATGCCCCCTTCATCCAACGTAACGGCGGTGGTGATGAGACCGGTGGCGGAGACAACTTTACCTGGGAAACCACGAAACTTAAACTTGTATTTAGGGAACTTGGCTTTGCACTTATTGAGGGCGATTTTGCCGATGGCCTGGAAGGTGTTGGTATCGCCATTTTGTCCGGCGGTAAAGATGGCTTCGCCAAGTCCGGCCCAGGTGGCTTCTGCGTCCTTTTTCCCGGAGCCCATGCGACTCATGAGGGAGGTAAGGAGACGGCTGAAATCCTGCTGAAATTTTTCGGTTTCATCTGTATTATCACCACCTACCTTGCTAGCGGCGTTCATTCCCCATGCCAGAGCTGCACCGGAGTAATCTTTCTTTGATATGAGGGTAGAGAGAACCGTGCGCATAAACTTCAGGCGATCCTCATTCGTTTTGCAGCCCTCAAATTGCGCATCCAGGAGCGGATTAATGTCCCAATGAGTTGTGCCGAAATCCTCGCACTTTTTGAAAAAATCGGCAAAGAGTTTGTTGCGTTCGGAAAGATTGGGGACGAGGGGGAGTACCTGGGGATAAATGTAGCGAGCTTCAAAGGTAGCGGCGACATTGTGATACTTGTCACCGATGGTATCGGTGATGCGGTCGAGCAGATCCACCCAGCGTTTCTTGTCCGTGGGGGCTTTCTGTTTGAGAAAGCCGGCAAATGCAAGCCAGGACGGCCAGTTGCGCGGCTGCAGCTGTACGGCTGCATCAAAGCAGTCAAAAGCGGCACGAGTCAGGCGGCGTGCTGCCAGGAAAGAAGCGACATCGGAGAGCAGATCAGAGGCTTGCGTGGTGTATTTGTCTGAATAAAGATCCTGGGTGAGGGTAAGGAATTCCCAGTCATGCAGTCCCCAGAAAGTTTTATGCATACTATGCTGCCAATAAATTGAGTAGCTCTTTTTCCACTCATTTCCTACACGTACAGCATACGCACAATGCCCTGGTTCGCCCATCGTCATGGCCGGAATACCGGCGGCCAGAGCGCCGTACGCTCCATAATGCGAACAAGCGCCGCACACGCCGCCAATTTCGCGGTATGCCAGAGCCGTGGTATCATTGGTTGCAGCACGAATGGGAGCGAGATATTCCTGCGAAAAAACAGAATCGCCCGCCACATTACGCAGTCGGTAAACAAGCTGAGTACAAGCGTTCAGGTACCCTTCAACAGGGAGACGCACGTTGTCGCGTTGCCAGGCGAGGGAGCGAGGACTGCCCCAGGTTGAGCATTCGTTGTTACCTGTCACGATGCGGGTTTCCCAGTAGTCGAGCGTATCGAAAATATTGTTCAATTTACCTTCGCGATAGCTTGAATCGTAGTAGGAGAAACGCTCCAGCATGTCTTTTTCCGACCAACCTTCGCGGGCGAACTCTGTGGCGGTAGTGATGGCAATACGACGCGTAACGGGGTCATTGATGTCAGCCCCCGTATTGGCACAGATTGAGGAGAGATATTTCAATCCCTTAGCCAGCGAATCGGTGGGACCAGAGTAGAGGGTATCCGTGAGCCACTGCAGGTTTGATGCAAGGGAGGCGACCACATTCGCGCCCATGGGGTGAGATGTTACTTCTGCCAGTTGACTCAAGCCCGCCTTGCGGCACAGGGAGATGATGGCTATATCTCGGCGATTTTCCGGAGTAGACAGGAAAGAAAGAACATCTTCCAGAGTGGGTTTCTCCCCCAACTTGTTAAGCACTCGTTTCGAAACATTCGAGTAGATCTGTGAGGGAGAAGTCCAGGCCTCAGCAGAAAACTCCTTGTTTGTATAAGGGGTGGAATCTTTGCTTTTCTCGAGGAGGCCGGCGAGCTTTGAGCCGGATGTCGCCATCGTGCCGCGCTGAACGGCAGAAGGAGCTTCCGGCACGACATTAGTTTGCCCTGCCACTTCCGGGGCATCTTTTTCCTCAGTGATGCCGACCAGAGCCGGATCGCCATCTGCAAACATGAAGGATGTCCCATCAGGTTCTGTGGCATCACCAGCGTCGGCAACGTCCGAATCATCAAATCCTTTCTGCCAATCATCTGCGGAGGAGTCATCCGTAGAGTTATCTGAGATCGTGATCGGCTCTTGCGGTGGCGTATTATCAGGAACAAGGCGGTGATCGCGCTCGTCACTCCAGTTGTCCTGTGTGGTTGCGGTGGCAGCATCCCTCCGGAGCAGTTTCGTAAAAATTTCGCCCAACGGATAGCTTACGAAACCCAGCGCTACAGCCGCCACGACTGCAACCATCATCTTGAAAAGATTGGAAGTCATACCGATTTCCTCATTTGGTTCTTACACCAGGTAGCAAACACCCCGAGCAGCCACTGACAGAAAAATGATTACGGCTACCGGATATTGGCATCCCTGTTTTCCCCCATTTTACACTATCTTCCCTTCCGATGGCAAGCACGTAATCAATCCTCCAGGATAAAACAAAAGGAAGTGCGAAGCAAAAGCTGAGGTGGAGGGATAAAGAATAAGTGATTGTTAACTAGAAAGTTTTGTGGACATGCAGAGCCAATAATACGCTATTGCGATCAAAAAAACCTTTCTGGCCTCCCCTCCGCTGTATTTCAAAATTTGGCTGCACTACCGCTCCGGGGGAACGCGCGCAAGCGCGCTGATTTCCAAGTTCGTACTTCAAATTGATGGGTGGGTGTGGTTAGAGAGGTTCAAGGGGAAGTTCAACTATCAGACGAGCTGTGCCGAAAATTGTCTTTCCTCCCATCGTGAGGAAGTTTTTTGCTGACATGGCAAAAAACACTGTTATTCACGTGAATATCTCCAGCGGTGCTTTTCTGCTTCTATCACGGAGCTCACCGTGCTGCAAGCGAGAAAAAACGCTGCAACCTCTCCCGTGGAACGAGCTACCGGACAATTTACGGCGGTGTGAGAGGCTGTGTCAGCGCCAGCCACCGCCCAGCTGGGTGTAGAGTGTGGGGATGCACGCGGCGTACTGGTAGCGGTAGGAGGCGAGTTGTTGCTGCGCCGGGAAGAGGAGCAGCTGAGCCTGCAATACTTCGTAGTACGCGGCGATACCCGTCTTGTAGCGGTCGATGGACAGCTTCACGCTCTCCTGATAGGCCTCCACGGCAGCCTCCTGCTTCGCAATGACTTCAGCAAGCTTCTGGCGATTCGTGAGAGTCGTGGAAATCTCCGCCATGGCGTTCAGCACCGTCTGTTCATAATTCGCCTTTGCCGAGAGGAAGAGAGCCTTCTTAGCGCGCGTGTTGGCGCGAAGTTGACCTGCCTGAAAGATGGGCCCCGTGAGCGAAGCGCCGATACCCCAGCCGGTGCGGTGCGGAATAATGGCGTGCCGCAGGTCAGCAGACGCATAGCCGGCAGCAGAGGTGAGGCTGATGCTCGGGAAGTAGGAGGATATGGCCACTCCTATATCGGCATTGGCTGCACGCAGATCCTGCTCCGCAGCACGAATATCCGGACGCCGCGCCAGCACATCGGCGGGGATGCCCGCCGCCACACGACTGGCTTCAGCAAAACCCTGCAGGCTGCCGCCGCGGGAAATGTGCCCCGGCATGCGACCGGCCAGCACACTGAGAGTGTTCTCCAGCTCAGCTATCTGCATTTGCAGCACCGGCACGGCGGCCTCTGCGGCAGCCAGAGCTGCCTCGGCGGAAGCCGTCTGAAGTTTGTCGCCGACACCACCTTCCAGCTGATTGCGGAAGAGGTTGAGGGATTCCTGATAGCTCTCCACGGAAGCGTGGGCGATGCGCAGTTGCTCATCCAGCATCAACAGCTGCAAGTAACCGCAAGCCACCTGACGCAACAGGGAAACACGAAGGTTCGCCAACTGTTCCTGGGCAGAGAGTGCGCTCGCCGAGGCGCTCTCCACTCCCTTGCGTGTCTTGCCCCACAGGTCGAGCTCCCATGAAGCGGAGAGCGAGGCCGATCCCGGGTTGGTGGTGATACCGCCTGTCTGAGCGATTCCCGCGCCGCCCTGCTGGTTCATACCCTTGCTGGTGGAAGCGCCGTAACCTGCCCACGGGAAAAGCGGGGCGCGGGCGATGGTGACGTACTGTCTGGCCGCTTCAACATTGTGCTGCAGGGCAGCAAGGCTGCGGTTGGCATTAAACACATCGTAAAGGAGAGAGGCGAGGCGGGAGTCCTTGAGCACTTGCTGCCAGGGCAGATCTGCCATATTTCCCCGGCCGAAGGAAGCGCCGCGGAACTGCGCCGGCACGGGCATCTTCGGCTTTCTCCATCGCGGGCCCAGAGAGCAGGAAGTCGCCCCAAGAGCGGCGATGCTCAACAGGGCCAGGACAGTGTACCGTTTCATAGTTGGTCTTATCATACCTTTTCGTGCAAGCTGTTGCAAGTTGATTTTAGTTTTTATCCTGAGAATGAGCGGCGAGATACTCGCGAGCCTCTCGTTCGTCCGGGTCTTCCCCGAGTTCGCTGAGTTTGAATTTAATGCGGAAGAGGCGCATCACAAAGACGTACGAGCACGGGATGAGGAAAACGCCCACCAACGTCGCGACTGTCATGCCTATCACCACAACCACACCGATGGAATTGCGCGCCAGAGCTCCCGATCCGCTGGAAAGAATCAGCGGAATACAGCCCAGAATGAATGCAAGCGAGGTCATGAGGATAGGACGCAGACGCAGGCGCGCCGCAGCCAGGGTGGCCTCCATCAGACTCTTGCCGCGCTCCATCTCAAGGTTGGCGAACTCCACAATCAGGATGGCATTCTTGGCTGCAAGTCCCACGAGCATCACGAGCCCCACTTGCGCGTACAGATTCAGCTCCAGATGCCACAGAGCCAGCCCGGCATACGCTCCCAGCACCGCAACGGGCACCGTCATGAACACCGAAATGGGCAGTGGCCATTTCTCGTACAACGCCACCAGAATGAGGAAAGCAAAGAGACCGGACATGATAAAGATCGTGCCGAGACCGGTGCTGTTGCGCACTTTATTTTCCTGGAAGCTCATATCCTGGTAGTCGAAACCGACTTTGGAGGGATCCATCGTCTGGGCATAGACCTCCTCCATGGCGTCCATGAGCTGCTGGGTGGAGTACCCCGGCTTAGGCATCACATTGATCTTGGCGGCATTGTATCCCTGGTGATGCATCACGAATTCCGTTTCGGCAATATCCTTCACATTCACGAGCACCGAAAGGGGCACGCGCTGACCATCGGCGTTCGTGACGAAAAAGCCGTCCATCTGCTGCAGGTCGGTACGATCCGCGCCCTGGGCCTGGATATAAACCTGCCACTGCTGCCCGAAGGCATTGAAGAAATTGACGAAAGAAGAACCGTAGTAGGCGGCGAGGATGCCGTTGGCCGCGCTGATGTCCACTTTGTAGTACTGGCATTTTTCGCGGTCCAGCTCGAGGTACTTCTGCGGCGTGTCAGCCATCATCATGTCCATGCACATGGCGACTTCCGGCCGCTGGCGGGCGGCGGCTTCAAAGGTCTTCACCCGCTCGTAAAGGAACGGCACTCCCTGACCTTCCAGATCCGTCAGCACCATGGCCACGCCGTTTGCCGTGCCCACGCCGGGGATAGCGGGGGGCACCAGCACCATGGCGGTGCCGTCCAGTCCGGCCTTCTGCACGCGGGCGGAGAGCCTCTTCTGAATTTCCTGCGCCGTTTCCGGGCGCTCGCTCCAATCCTTGAGTTCGACGAAGGCGATGCACGCGCCGGGAGTCTGCACCATATTGAGGATATTGATACCCACGACGGAGGTGAGATTTTTTACAACGGTGGGGTCGTAGAGAGCCTCCTCGAGCTTTTTATCCTGCTCCATAGCCACCTGCAGGGAGGTTTCGGGTTTCATGACGAGTGCGGCCATGAGGAACCCCTGATCCTCATCCGGCAGGAACGCGCCCGGCACCCGACTCGACACAGGCTTGATCGCCGCCCACAGGAGAAGCAGCAGAGGCATGGAAATGATGAGCTTGCGGGCAAGCCCGCCGCAGATGCGCGTGTAGATGTTCGCCGTGGCGTTGTAACACTTGTTAAACAGCCAGTGGAAGGGGCGGAAAATACTTCTGTTCTGCGAGCTTGGTTTGAGCAGGAGAGCGCAGAGAGCCGGAGAAAGCGTCAGCGCGTTGAACGCCGAGATCAACATGGAAATGGCGATCGTAATGGCGAACTGTTTGAACAGGGTGCCGGTGATACCCTCAAGCATGAGCGCCGGCAGGAATACCGCCGCCAATACGAGAGCAATGGCCACTACCGGACCGCTCACCTCCTGCATGGCAGCGAAAGCCGCCACGCGCGGCTTGAGTCCCTCGTCGATGTGGTGCTGCACCGCTTCCACCACCACGATGGCGTCATCCACCACCAACCCGATGGCGAGCACCATCCCGAGCAGGGAAATCGTGTTGAGTGTGAACCCCAGCAGGGGGAATACGCAGAAGGTTGAGACCAATGACACCGGGACGGCGATGAGCGGAATGAGCGTGGCGCGCCAGTTTTGCAGGAACATGTACACCACCAGAGCCACCAGAATGATAGCCTCGATGAACGTGTGTTTAATCTCCTCGATGGAGTAGCGCACCGAGGTCGTTGTATCCAGCGCCACGGACCCCTGGATGCCCTGAGGCATGGTCGCCGTTTTCTTCTCCAGGAGTTTTGTCACGCGATCCACCGTCTCGATGGCGTTCGACCCCGGGGACTGGAAAATCACGACGGAGGCAGCCACCTGACCGTTTCGACGGCCGGTTGCGGAGTAATTTTCCGAACCCAGCTCGATGGTGGAAATGTCTTTCAGATAAACGATTTGATCCGCCTCCTGTCGTACGATGATATTTTCGAATTCCTCAGGATTGGTGAGGCGTCCCTGCGTGCGCACGGTAATGGTCTTCTCCTGGCCGTTGGGCACGGGGTCAGCGCCGATCTTGCCGCCGGGGTTGGTCATGTTCTGCTTGGAGATAGCCGCGCGCACCTCTGCCAGAGAGATATTGAAGTGACTCATCTTAACCGTATCCAGCCAGATGCGGATAGCATAGCGTCCGGCACCGTAAACTGCCACCTCGCCGACGCCTTCCACGCGCTTGATTTCATCCACAAGCTTCACCTGCGCGTAGTTTGCGAGATCCACGGAGTTGTAGCTCCCATCCGGGGAGGTGAGGCCGTAGAGCATGAGCGGCAGACCCGGCTGCTGACGGATCGTGATACCGGAGTTCATCACCTCGCTCGGCATCTGCGATTGCGCCTGCCCGTAGCGCATGTTCACGAGCATCTGATCCATATCCGTGTCGGACGAGGGCTCGAAAACCACCATGAGGTTATACACGCCGTTGTTGGAAGACACGGATGTCATGTAATCCATGTGCTGCACGCCGTTGACCTGGCGTTCCAGCGGGGTACCCACGGAATCCGCCACACTCTGAGCATCCGCTCCCGGGAACATTGTTTGCAACTGGATGATGCGCGGGGTGATTTCCGGATACTGCGAGATCGGCAGGTTGAGCAGGCACACGATGCCCAGCAGGGTCGTCACCACCGCAATCACGGTGGCAATCACCGGGTGTTTGATGAAATAGGCGCTCATGATTCTGCTCCTTTATTGCTTCTTCGCCGTGACAGACGGCGTTGTTGTGACCGGAAGAGCGTACACAAACGGGGAGGGATTCACCGTGCCGAAGCCGCCGGAGGCCCCCGAAGCGCGCATAGCTGTGTTTGCTTGGGCATAGATGGCTGCCATCTGCCCTCCCTCCACGATCACCTGCACCTGAGTGGGGTCATCGAAACCGAGCTCTTTGAGCGTATCTTCCAGAGGCTTCACGCGTCCCCGGATGATCTGCATCGGCATCACCGCCTTCTTGCCGTCGCCATTCGGCATTTCCAAATTCACCTCCTGCGCCGGAATCACGTCGATGCCGTACGGTGTGCCATCCTTACCCACAACGTAGATGAAGCGGTGGTTCATGGCTGACACGAGAGCACGACTCGGCACCAGCAGGGCATCCTTCACCGTGCCGGTGTTCGCCACCACGCGCACCGCCGCGCCGGAGCGCAACTTGAGGTTCGGGTTCGGCAAGTGTCCGATGAAATTCACGGTACCCGTCGAACTGTTCACAAAACTGTCCACAGCCACAACTCTGCCCTCGTGCTCATAGATGCTTCCGTCTTCCAGCACCACCCGGAAGTGCGTTACCGGTGTCACCATACCCTTTCCCGGGTCGTAAGAGGGAGCCAGCACCTCGCTGAGCACCTGTTTGCCCGGCACCACGAAATCCACGCGAATGGGGTCGATGGATGACATCGTGGTAAGCGTCGGACCTCCGGCGGTGATGAGGTCGCCGGTGGAGACGTTGGATTTGGAAGCGACGCCGGTGAAAGGGGCGCGAATGGTACAGCGAGCCAGGTTGATGCGTGCGTTCTGCAGCTGAGCTTCGGCCTGATTGACAGAGGCCTGCGCCACAGCAAGCGCGGCCTGGGTGCGGCGGCGCGCATGCAGGGCATCCGTGTAGTTCTTTTCAGAGATGGAACCGGAATCGACCAACTTTTCGTAGCGCTCGACATCTTTGGCGGCCTGGTCATCCGCTGCCTGAGCCTGCTGCACCGTAGCGCGCGCCACACTCACCGCGGCTTCCGCCTGACCCAGGGCGGCCTGATAACTTTCCGGGTCGATCTCAAAGAGCACCTCGCCTTTCTTGCAGAGAGTGCCGTCCCAGTACTCCTGGCGAAGAAGCTTCCCCGTCACTTCAGGTTTGATGGCGGCCTCTTCCACACCCCGCAGGTGCCCGAACCACGTGCTCTCCAGCGCAACGTCCTGTTTCTGCAGGTTCATCACGCTCACGGAGAGAGGGGGCATTCCGGCTGCGGCCCGGGTCTGGGCAGCAGCCTGCTGTTCATTCTTCTGATCGCATCCTGCGAGTCCGATTATCACGAGTCCTGCCACGAGGACTCCGGTTGTTCTTCTATGGGTGTTCATACGTTAAGAAATGTTTTCATACATCCGTTCCAGCATGCTGCGCATGCTTTTCTTTTCTTCTGAGGAAAATCCTTTCATCACCCGCCTCTCGATTCTCTGCAGCAGGGAGCGTACTTTTTCCTTGTCCCTCTGTACGGCGTCCGTCAGGTACACATTCTTCACCCTGCCGTCCTCTCCGTCGAAAGCTGTGCGCACGTACCCTTTCTCCTCCAGCCGCGCCACCAGCCCCTTGACCGTCGCGTGACTCACCCCCATAAAGTTCTCCAGCTCGTACTGCGGAACACACCG
Organism: uncultured Akkermansia sp.; assembly: GCA_947631435.1. Taxonomy (GTDB): domain Bacteria; phylum Verrucomicrobiota; class Verrucomicrobiia; order Verrucomicrobiales; family Akkermansiaceae; genus Akkermansia. The sequence goes on along the minus strand of CANRLM010000005.1, from coordinate 5,340 downwards.
AGGCGCCTGCTTTTCCAGATACATGATGAGTCGCCCCTGCGCCGATGTGACCGGGCAATCCGCCTGTGCCATGTACAGGGTCGCCGCCCTGTCCACGATCAGCTTCATCACAAACAATGATGTGAGACTTCGATCCATGACTTCTTCACCAAAAATACGAAGCACGCTTCATATCATCGCCGCCGTATCATACACGATTGTCGCAAGGTGTCAAGAGGAACAAAGAAAAAAAATGTAGCGCGCTTCATATTTTTCTTGCGGGTGCAGAAGGATAGAGGGATCCCGACGTGCCGGATCGCTGCACGCCCCTCTCTCACGTCTTTCGCCTTTTTCTTCTGCGATTGTTCTGCGCGAGGTATTGACAAGGACGGACCCGGGGAGTAAATTGTTGGGGCTATGCAAAGGGAACCACATGTGCTCGGGACATACGGGCGCGCACCGATTGATATTGTACGCGGCGAAGGATCGTATCTGTTTGATGCGGACGGACGACGTTACATTGATTTTTGCGCAGGCATAGCAACCTGCTGCCTGGGGCACGCGTACCCCAGACTCGTGGCGACGATCAGCGAACAGGCGGGGCGATTGATGCATTGCTCCAACCTCTACGGCATTCCTCAGCAGGAGGAGCTCGCCCGACTCATCGTACGCGATGTGGTGGGACTGGATGGACAGGTCTTTTTCTGCAACTCCGGAGCGGAGGCGAATGACGGCATCATCAAGGTGGCGCGGCGTTTCGGGCATCGCCGCCCGGCGGCGGACGGTTCGCCGCGCTATGAGGTGATCACCTTCCTGAAAGGTTTTCACGGTCGTACGCTCGGTTCCATGTCCGCCACGGGGCAAACGAAGATTCAGGTGGAATTTGACCCGCTGCTCGTCGGCTTCAAATACGTGGAGTACAACAACGCCGAAGCTTTGCGCGAAGCGGTGAATGAGCGCACCTGCGGCATTCTGCTGGAGGCGGTGCAGGGAGAGGGAGGCGTGAACCCTGCCACGCCTGAGTTTATGCGGGCTGTCGCTGAAATTTGCCGCGAGAAAGATCTCCTGCTGATGCTGGACGAGGTGCAGTGCGGCTTTGCCCGCTGCGGAAGGATGATGGGCTGGCAGGCGATTTGCCCGGAGCTCCGGCCTGATCTCATTTCCTGCGCCAAGGGACTCGGTGGCGGTTTCCCGATGGGCTGTTTTTGGGTGAGCAAGCGCGCGATGGATGAGAAAGGGACACCCCTCTGCAGCATCATGAATCCCGGTTCGCACGGTTCCACGTTCGGTGGCACACCGCTCGCCTGCGCAGCATCTCTCACGGTTGTGCATGAACTTGTGGAACTGAACCTTGCCGAACGTGCGGAGCGACTGGGGAGGGAAATCAAAGAGACTGTGACGAGCTGGAACATCCCCTGCGTGAACACCGTGCGCGGACTCGGCCTTTTGCGCGGTGTGGCTCTGAACCCGGACGTCATGAAGACGCCGGAGGGAACTACGCCCGCCGCACACCTCAACAACCTCTGCCGCGAGAACGGTCTGCTGGCGTGTCCGGCGGGTCCGAACACCCTGCGCCTCATCCCCGCGCTGAATATCCCGGATGATGTGCTGGCAGAGGGATTGACCCGACTTCAGACCGCGCTGCAGGAAAGCTTGGCATGACGGGACGCCGCCCGGACGTTCCGCCGCTCATTTTTTGCCTTCCTCGCGCCGGGAGCGTATGATGTGCAGCCGTTCTTCCATGAGCGGACGCAGCCTGGAGTCGATCCACGCATAAGCTCCTGTCATCCCTCCCTCGTAATAGGCTCTGCCGATCTGCGCCTCCACTTCGGTGGCATTGCCAACAAGCCTCAAAAATTGGTTGGAGGTGAGCGAGACAAAAATTTCGCCGTCCATACGCCTGTTATTGAAGGAGAGAATCCACTCGCGCACATAGAGCGCCAGCACGGCGTCGCCGATCCACGCAACGGCACGGACAGAGGGATCCAGGTCCGGCGGCAGGGAACTCATATTCGGACGGTTGAGGAAGAATCAGGTCAACCGCGAGAACGCGGCTCACGTTCAGCCGCCGTGCGTCCGCTCGGAGTCGTGGTGAAGGGGGCGCCGTCGGTGGGAGCTTTCTCGGTAAAGACCCCGTTTTCGCTCTCCAGCGGCACACCGGCTACGGGAAAATCCTTGCGCAGAGGGTGATAGGGGTATTCCTCCCACATCATGATGCGCCGCAGGTCCGGGTGCCCCTCAAAGCGAATGCCCATGAGATCGTACTGCTCGCGCTCCAACCAGTTGGCAGAGCGCCAGAGCCCTGTCATGGAGGGCACAACGGGATCGCTGTCATTTTCCGCCACACAGCGCACCAGCAGAATCGCACCGGTCTCCGCCTGAGTGATGGTGTAATGCACCTCAAAGCGAGGACTCTCCGGCAGATGATCCACAGCGCTCACGCACAGCAACATGTCGAACCCACAAGCCTCTTTTGCATAGCGCATCACGGCCGTAAGCCGGTCTGCGGGCACGGTAAGCGTGGTGTCGCCGCGGAATTCTCGGAAGCTGAGCGTCGGGAAGCGGTCGCGTATCTTGCGGAGGGCTTCGGCAGTGCCGACCTGGGCTGCTGTGGTCGTTTCAGTAGGCATGGTGGAGGGGAAAGGAAAGAGGTTCAGTCGTCAAAAACCCCGGCGGGGATGGTGTCGCCGCGTTGCGCCTTGCGAAGGTCGTGCGTTCGGAAAAAATCCTTGAGGGGGTGATCCGTTGCCATGATCTTGTCCTGCAGGGTGATGAGCCCCTGCAGCAGAGCCTCCGGACGCGGCGGGCAACCGGAAACATACACGTCCACCGGCACAATTTTATCCACCCCCTGCAGCACGGAATAAGAGCGAAACATCCCGCCGGAACAGGCGCAGGCCCCGCAGGCAATGCACCATTTCGACTCCGGCATCTGATCCCAGATGCGGCGCACCAGCCCCGCCATCTTGTAAGTGATCGTGCCGCAGATGAACATAAAATCCGCCTGGCGCGGCGCGTAGCGGTTCACCTCCGACCCGAAACGGGATATGTCGTAGCGCGAGCAGGATGCCGCCATGTACTCAATCGCGCAGCAAGATGTGCCCATCGGCATCGGCCAGAGCGAGTATTTGTGCATCCAATTGATCGCCGCCTCCAGCGTGGTGTACACGAAACCACCGTCGGCATCCGGGTCACACATGTAATTGTTCTCTATGAGCTGTTGATCTTGCGTAGCCATCCGGGTCCAAGCATACCCCTGCCCGACCCGAAAGTCAAGGAATGTTCCACAACGCGCTCTGGCCTGGGAAAAATTCCATCATTACATGACAGCCCAGAGACGCCCTCCTTCACCGTTCAGCAAGTGGATCGGTATATCGAAAGCGCGTCGCAAGTTATCCTCTGTAAGCACTTCTTCCCGGCCGCCGTGCGCGAGAATACGGCCCTCCCGCAGGATGAGACCACGGTTGAAGACAGAGAGAATATCCTCGATACGCTGAGTGATGAAAAGGAGGGTGAGTTCCGGTCGCTGGGCAGCGAGTTCCTCGATGGTACGCAGCAAAAATTCTCGCCCGGCGATGTCGAGAAACACACTAGGCTCATCGAGAATCATCAACTCGGGATCTGTCATGAGCGCGCGAGCAATGAGGACCTTCACCTGCTCTCCGGAACTCATGGTTACCACAGTGCGGTCGGCGAGGTATTCAGCACGCAGGGCAGCGAGCAGTTCCTTCGCGCGCTGCACTTCCTTCTCCTGCGGTTGGCGAAAGAGGCCTATCGTACCGTCAGGACCGGATAAGGTGATTTCGAGTCCCGTCCACCCCCGATCACCAAGCCAGCGGTGCACAAGCGGGCTGATCCATGCGATACGCCGACGCAACTGCTGCAGGCTCACACTACCGAAGCGATGGCCCAGCACCTCCACCTTTGCCCCAAAAAGAGGCCAGGCATAGCCCAGCAGCATACGCACGAGCGTCGTCTTCCCCGCGCCGTTTGCCCCCAGAATAAAGCAGCGCTCGCCATACTCCACGGTCCAGTTAATACCGTGCAGGACCTCGCGACCTCCCAAGTACACGCAGGCACCCTCCACACAGATGGCATTTTGTCCATTCACAGAGCCTGAAGAAACGGAGCGCAGCTGGAAGCTGCCAGACGCTGAACTACACCCTCCCCCGAGCGTACTCGGGAACACACATGGTTGAAAAAGTCAACCACGTTCAAAGAGGGCTCGGATCTTCTTACCCACGATTTCCACCGGGTGATCAGCGAGAGCCGCACGTTTGGCCTGCAGGTTCGGAGCTCCCTGAGCTGCCTCCTCGAGCCAGACCTTGGCAAATTCGCCGGTCTCTATGCGCTTGAGAGACTCTCTCATCTTCTGCTTCACCTCCGGGCCGAGAATTTGCGGACCGTTGTAGTACTCCCCGAACTCAGCAGTATTGGAAATCACGGCGTTCATGCGCTGGATGCCACCGGTGTAGATCAGGTCTACAATGAGTTTCGCCTCATGCACACACTCGAAATAGGCCATCTCCGGCGGATAACCAGCCTCAATCAGAGTCTCAAAACCATATTTCATGAGGTCCACCAACCCGCCGCAAAGCACATTCTGCTCACCGAAAAGATCTTCGTAGGTCTCCTGCGCCATCGTGCATTCCAGAACACCGCCGCGAGTCAGTCCCTCGGCCTTAGCAATGGCCAGCGCGACGTCGCGCGCCTTGCCGCTCGGATTCTGGAACACCGCCACCAAACCAGGACAGCCAAAACCTTCCTCGAAGACACGCCGAACCTCCGTTCCCGGCCCCTTCGGCGCTACCATGATTACATCCACGTCCGGAGGCGGAACAATCGTCTTGAACACATACGCAAAGCCGTGCGAACAGCAAAGCGTCTTGCCCGACTTCATCGCCGGTGCAATCTGATTGGTGTACACTTCGCCGTGCTTTTCATCCGGCAGCAACAGGTGGATGATATCCCCGCGTTGCGCTGCCTCATCAACCGGCATTACCTCAAAGCCGTCCTGCACAGCTGCATCCCAGCTTTTGCCGGGGCGAAGCCCGATGATGACCTGCACGCCGCTGTCGCGCATACAGAGTGCCTGGGCGCGCCCTTGCGCACCGTAGCCAATGACGGCTACCGTTTTACCGTTGAGTACGCTCACATCAGCGTCCTTGTCGTGAAGAATGTCCATGGTATGAAAAAAAATTGTTGTACCAGTTTGTGGGTACGAGAGTGAGGCTACCACCGGCCCCGTGCATTGTCAAGCCCCGAAAAAAGGAAGATGGGACCCCGCATTGCCTCAAAAATAAAGTCACCGAAGGGATGCTAAAAACCAAGAAAGAGGATTTTCTGAGAGCTTGATGCCTC